>CAYTIE010000065.1:0-2554 GCA_964437815.1 uncultured Flavobacteriaceae bacterium | reverse complement strand
ATACTGAAAAAAAAATAAATAGGTATATAAAAAAATGAAAAAACTTTTAGGGATCTTGGTTCTGGGTTTGTTGTCAAATGATTAGAAATGTTCAATTAAAAGATAAAGATCAATAGAAAAAACTTTTTATAACTTCTTGGTTTTTTTATAAATAGATATATATATAAATATGGGTGCCATTAAAGATTCGTTAACATTTGATGATGTAACATTAATTCCTCAATATTCCTCCGTACTTCCTACTGAAACTATAACAAACTGCAAACTGTCAAAAAATTTAAATTTGCAAATACCTTTATTATCTTCCGCAATGGATACTGTAACCGAATCTAAAATGGCAATAGCTATATCAAAATCTGGTGGAATTGGAGTTATTCATAGAAATTTATCAATTAACAAACAAGTTGCAGAGGTTCAAAAAATAAAAAGAAGAAATTATATCGTAGGAGCTGCTATTGGGGTAAGCACCAAAGATTTAGAAAGAGCAGAGGAACTATCAAGAATTAAGACTGATTTAATCGTAATAGATACCGCTCATGGTCACACTAAAAAAGTATTAAATATGATAAGGAAAATAAAAAAAAAATTAAAAAATTCAACACTTTGCGTTGGAAATATTGCAACTGGAAAAGCGGCAAAGTTTCTAGCAGATAATGGTGTTGATATAGTTAAAGTTGGTATAGGACCAGGATCTATTTGTACAACTCGCCTTGTAACAGGTATTGGTGTACCTCAATTAAGTGCAGTTATGGATGTTAAAAAAGCTTTGAAAAAATATAAAACAAAAATAATTTCAGATGGAGGTATAAAATATTCAGGAGATTTAGCTAAAGCAATTGCCGCAGGTGCAGATGCTATTATGATAGGGTCACTATTTTCAGGTACTGCGGAAAGCCCAGGTAAAATTATTAAATATAAAGGTAAGCTATATAAAAATTTTAGAGGTATGGGTTCTGTTGGAGCTATGAATGCTGGATCTGCAGACAGATATTATCAAAAAAAGTTTAAAGATGTTACAAAATATGTTCCTGAAGGAGTTGAAGGAATGGTTAAGTATAAAGGGTCAGTAAAGGAAATAATTTATAATTTAATTGGAGGATTGAAATCTTCAATGGGTTACATGGGAGCAAAATCAATAATAGATTTACAAAAAAAAGGTCATTTCATTAAAATTAGTAAAGCTGGTTTTTATGAAAGCATGGTCCATAATGTTGATCATGTAATAAATTGAACTCAGAAACAAAAGTTGTTAAAAATTAAAATGAAAAAACTTTTAGGGATCGTGGTTCTGGGTTTGTTATTTAGTGGGAATGCTAATGCTGACCATAAAGGATGGCCTCATGGAAAAAAATGGGCATATAATTGTGCTAAGACAACTGACTGTAATATAATAATTGAAAATATCAGTGAACAACCAAAATTATTTATTGGCAAAAGTGTTAAAAGTTCATCTAACAAAGCAATAAATATTGCAGACAAAGGTAAACCCATCAAACCTAATAAGATGGTAGGAATTTGGGGGGAGGGCTGGAAAAGTTCTGACACATATAGAGATCAAGGTCTTTTGGGATGTGATGGAACTTCTTGTTTGAATCTTCAATGGAGCGAAATATTGGACAGCATGATCTATGCTCCAGCTATTAATGACGGTAATGAAATTTTTCTTAATGAGCAATTTAAAAATGAAATTACAGGAGCTGGTGGTGATAGTGAAAAGTTCTTCAAACCATGGAGGCACGCACTTATTATATCTCACCTATTGCAATTAGGTAATTTTGAAAATTTAAAACAAGGTTTAATAAATGGAGCCAAAGGTAAGTGGCTAAATGAATTACAACCAGATACTTTCTTATATCAAAGTGGAGAGTACATCGATTTTCAAGCATATGGTAATTCTTTAAATTGGTTTTACCCAACTATTATACCTTTATTGGAAGCACATATCGTCTTACAGCAAAACAATATGTACAATGAAGAAGAGTTTAAAATGGTACACTCATGGTTAGAAAAAAGAGTTTGGGTATTAGAACAAGGTCCGTTAGATGGTTTAGTAAGTAGCGCCTTTAAATGGAATAATTTTTTTGAACCAGCCAATCATGAATCTATTAATAAAAAAGTTGCTTATATGTTATGGGGTGTTGCTGACCAGAATGAAGTTTATTTTACAGCAGCTATTAATGGTTTTGAAGATTTTTATAAATCAATGAGAAAAAAAAATGGAACATTTAAAAATGAACATAGAAAAGGTGATGGCGCAAATTACGGTATACAATCGGGTAATTTTGTGGGGCAATGCATGATTGTTATGGCAGTTATATTGCATCATCAAGGAATTGATGTACAAAAAAAATATCCAAAAATTGAAAAGTTTGTTCAATGGGCATCTGAAAATTACAAAAATGCAAAAGAATTAGGATTTAGTGGTGGAAATAATAATCTTAGATTTTTATCTGATAATCCTTTAAAGCGAAATACTGCTGGATGGATATATTTATGGGATAAGGAATTTGGAACAAATTATACAGAATCAAATAATTTTCCACCTGAAACTAGA
>CAYTIE010000064.1:0-2948 GCA_964437815.1 uncultured Flavobacteriaceae bacterium | reverse complement strand
GCGGTGTTCCAAGAACTTCAACAATTGCGCTTAATAATGCAACATTGCCTTTTCTGTCAAAATTAACGAAAGAAGGTTATACCAAAGCATTAAAAGATGATTCAAATTTTTTGGATGGATTAAATGTTTATAAAGGACAAGTTACATATAAAGCTGTAGCAGATGCGTTTGGACATAACTATGTTAGTGCTGAAGAAGTTTTAAATTAGATCCCTTTTTTGATTAGCTGATAAATATCTTCTTTTTTAACCAATCCTATTTTACGAACAATTTCATTTTGACCTTTATAAACAACAATTGTTGTCCAGAATTTTATATTTAGTGCATTTGCAATTTCTTTGTATTTAGTTTGCTCATAAAACAAGAATTCAACATTTTCAAAATCATTTATAGCATTAGCAAAAATTTTTGATTGTTTTGCGCAAGTCATGCAATTTTCATTCCAAGCATTTATAACTATAGTCTTTCCATCAAGTTGGGCATTTTCAAATTTTTCAAATGTAAAATTAGTAGTTTTTTCAAAACTTAAAGCTTCAGTTGATATTAATATAATTATAAATAATAAAATTTTTTTCATGTTTAATAACTATAAAGGAATAATAAATATTTTAAATTAATCTTTAATAATAATTAAAATAGTTTATAAATAAAATAAGGGGTGCTAATTATAGCTGAGATATACCCTTAGAACCTGTCCGGTAATTCAGAAAGGGAAAAAATTGGAGCAAATAAATATATTAAGTCAATCATCGGCAATTTTATTAACATTAGTTATAAGTATTATATTTGTAATAGTTGGAATTATTTATTCCAATAAATATCAAGGTTTAAATAATTATTTAGTTGCAAATAGATCAGTTGGAACATTTTCATTAACTGCTAGCTTGGTTGCATCAGCATTAGGAGCATGGATATTATTTGGTCCAGCTTCTGCGGCAACATGGGGTGGTATCGGTGCTGTAATTGGATATGCGTTAGGGACTGCATTTCCATTATTCATATTAATTTATTTAGGTAAAAAATTTAGAATATTATATCCAAAAGGAAAAACTTTAATTGAAGTTGTAAGAATAAGATTTGGATCCAAATTATTTAAATTGATTTTGTTTTTATCAATTTTTTACATGACAATATTTTTAATTGCAGAAGTTACCGCAGTATCAATTTTAATTAAATATATTTCAGGAACTGATTTATGGATTACTGCTTTAATCGTAATTGTTAGTTCTCTTATCTACACCTTGTATGGTGGATTAAGAGCATCAATTTTTACAGACAATATTCAATTTATTGTATTCTGCTTGTTATTATTAATAGGTTTTTCTTACATAATTTCATTTAATTCTAATGAGTTTAATTTTGAATTTATTAAGTTAAATAAACCAAACTTATTAAGTTCAAATTATATGCCAAATTTTACTGCTGGCTTAACATTCTTTATTGCAGTTGCGGCAACAAATCTTTTTCATCAAGGTAATTGGCAAAGAGTTTATGCTGCAAAAAATAATTATGTCTTAAAAAAAAGTTTAATACTTTCGTTCATAATTATTATTCCTGTAGTTTTTATAATGGGTTTTAGTGGATTAGTTGCCGTTTCTCAAAACAGTAGTGTTGTACCAGATCTTGCTTTCTTTTCTTTACTACTAAAAGAACAGTCTCTTTCTTTATCAATAATTATATTGGTGTTAGCCATATCTTTGACAGTTAGTAGTATTGATACATTAATAAATGCAATTTCAAGTTTGATTGTTGTTGATGGAAACAAAGTTATTAAATTCAAGAGAGATTATTTAAAATTATCAAAACAAATAATAATTCTTTTATCTTTAATTACATTTTTCATTGCATCTAAAGGTTTAAGTATTTTATATTTATTTTTACTTGCAGATTTATTCTGTTGTGCTGCAGTATTAACAGTATTTTATAGTTTTTATTCAAAATCTTTAAATGAGAAGAATTCATATATATCAATTATTATTGGTTTGTTTGCTGGAATATTATTATTTCCTAGTCCAGATTTTTCTCAATCAATATTAGTAGGTATAATATTTACAAAAAATTTCTTTCCATCATTTGTTTCTCAATCATTGTTATTTTGCTCTTTTGTAGTTGCAACTTTTGTGCCGATTGTTACTTGGAAATTAAAATAATTAACGTTTTCTTTTATGTTTATTGAATGAAAAATTTTTTGGTCTTTTTCTGTTTTTAAATTTCTTAAATCTGAATTTTTTATTTTTAGAACGCTGATTTTCTTTAGAATTAGAATTATCAGATTCAAATTTTTTAAATTTCTTTTTAAATTTAAATTTTTTATTTTTGCTAAATTTATTTTTATTACTACTTGGATCTATTTTATCAAATTTTCTAAATTTTTTCCTAAACTTTAAATTTCTGTTTCTTTTATTAGAGGGTTTTTTAAAATTTTCTTCTAATTTAAAATTTGGATTAATTAATTTTTGAATAGATCTCCACATGCTTTTGTCATGATTGGTTAAAAAAGTTAAAGCCGCACCCCCTTTTCCAGCTCGGCCTGTTCTTCCAATTCTGTGAATATAATCTTCAGGAATTTGAGGAAGGTCATAATTAATAACATGTTGAATTAAAGGAATATCCAATCCTCTTGCGGCAACATCTGTAGCAATTAATATTCTGTACTTTCCATTTCTAAATCCATTAATCACTCTTTGTCTTTTACTCTGTCTTAAATTTCCATGAATAGCTTCTACTGAATGCCCATCTTGTTTTAAACGTTTAACAATTTTGTCAGCCCCATGTTTTGTTTTAACAAATACTAGAATAGATCCATTTCTATCCACAAGTTGATTAATTAATTCGTGATATTTTTTATCTTGAGTAATTTGATATGTTTCTTGTTTAATTTTTTCAATTGGTGTTGAAAGCGATCCAACCGAAATTCTTTCAGGTTTATTTAAATATTTATCAGAAAT
>CAYTIE010000063.1:0-2990 GCA_964437815.1 uncultured Flavobacteriaceae bacterium | reverse complement strand
GACTACTGAGATTGATAGTTACAGTGATTTAAAAGATCAACTGTTAAGTAGGATTAATTAATTATAGGAAGTTCAAATTCTCCCAAAGGGCTTTTCTTTTTCATTATCTCCTCAATCTCATCAATTTTTCTAGGAGCATCTGAAGATAGGTTTACTGGCCCATTATTAGTAATTAATATATCATCCTCTATTCTTACACCAATATCCCACCATTTAGGATCACAATCGCTTCCACTAGGTATATAAATTCCAGGTTCTACAGTTATAACCATGTTTTCAGAAAGCACTCTATCTCCAGGATCATGAACATCAAGTCCTATATGATGAGAGACTCCATGTGGAAAATACTTTCTAGCATCTCTTACATTGTTTATTATTCCCAAAGAAATTAGACCTTCCGATATTATTTCATATGAAGCTCTGTTAATATCTGTAAATGAATTTCCAACCATAGACATTCTTATCCCTTCTTCTTGAGCTAAATAAACAAGATTGTAAATTTCCCTTTGTTCATTAGAAAATTTACCGTTAACTGGAATAGTCCTAGTAACGTCAGCTGTATAACCTCTATATTCAGCCCCAACATCCATCAGTATTAGTTGATCTTTTATATTATTGTTATCATTTGTGACATAGTGTAATACACAAGAGTTTCCACCTGAACCTACTATTGAGTTATATCCTTGATGGGCTGCACCATATTTTCTATATATGTATTCGTGAATACCTTGAACCTCTCTCTCGGACATTTCGTTATGAATAGCCTTCATTACTTCAACTTGGGCAAAAGCAGAAATTTTTACGGCTTTTCTTAACAACTCTATTTCTTCTTTATCTTTAGTTTGTCGAAGACTTTTCATTAAATCATTTAAAGTTTTAGTATTAATTGATAGCTTTTTATTATCAATAATCTCATTGTCCTTTTTTTTATCTGAGCTATCACTTAATAACTTCTCAAATTTTATTTGTAAATCGAATAAATCATAATTATCACTTTTGTTATCTTTGACATCATCTCGCAATTCATTATGAAGGACATAATCAAAATTACTAAAGTCTAATTTTTTTTCAACAAATTCTGATCTTAGATGTACTCTATCAAAACCCATTTTTCTAGCCCCTTTGATACCTAATCTTTTTCCATCCCACATTTCCCTATATTCATTTCTCTCTCTAATGAAAAGTTCTTCAGAATATTGACCTTTTTCATCTTCTTGTAGATTTGAATATATAACTAATACACCGTGTGGTTCTCTCCAACCTGTCAGGTAATAAAAATTAGGGTTTTGATGATACATAAAGTTTGTATCATTAGATCTTTTCATTACAGGAGATGTAAAAAAAACAGCTACACTATTATTTGGCATCTTTTCTCTAAATTCAGATCTCTTTTTTTTATGAAAATCAGATCCTAAATCATCATTATACTGTTGAGAATTTAAAAGAAAGCTATTATTAATAATTAAAAGAGTTAAAAATATTTTAATTTTAGAAACCATTTGTTTATTTGATCATAAAAGTAAATCAATTTTGTCTAATGAAAAAAACATTTCTTTATAACAAACACTGTCAATTAGGAGCTAAAATTTCTAATTTCGCAGGATTTCAAATGCCTATTAGCTATTCATCTGTTAACAAGGAGCATTTACATGTCAGGAATAGTGTTGGAATATTTGATGTGTCTCATATGGGAGAAATTTTAATTTCTGGAAAAAATTCCACTAATCTTTTACAAAGAATTTGCACGAATGATATTTCAAAGTTAAATCCAGGAATGGCTCAATATAACTGTATTGCAAATTTTGAAGGCGGAATTATTGATGATTTAATTGTTTATAAAATTGAAACAGATAAGTATTTATTAGTTGTAAATGCATCAAATATTCAAAAAGATTATAATTGGATATTAACTCAAAATAAAGACTTTAATGCAAGTATAAATGATGAATCTAATAATTACTCACTTCTTGCAATTCAGGGGCCTAAGGCAATTGATTATTGTCAAAACTTTACAGATGTAGAATTAAATAAGATGAAGAACTTTTCGCATTCAATATCAAAATTCGCAAACTGTAATGATATTATTTTATCTAAGACTGGATATACTGGTTCTGGGGGACTAGAAATATATATTCCTAATAAAGATGTAGTAGACATTTGGGATACTCTTTTCAAATCAAATAAAAATGAAACTTTAATACCAGTAGGTTTAGCAGCTAGGGATACACTAAGAATAGAAATGGGTTACTGCCTATATGGTAATGATATTAATGAGAATACCTCTCCTATTGAAGCTGGATTAGGCTGGATTACAAAACCAGAAACTGAATGCATTGGCTATGAGATTTTTATAAATCAAATTAAAAATGGAATTAAAAAGAAGTTAGTTGGATTCAAACTTAAAAATAGAGGTATTCCTAGAGCTGGATATAAGATTTATGATTCCAGTGATAAAGAAATTGGGGTTACCACTTCAGGAACTTTTTCTCCTATTTTACAAAAGGGAATTGGTTTAGGATATGTAAACTTAAAATCATTAGAAAATGTTAAGAATATCTACATCAAAATTAGAAATGAATTTATTGAATCAGAAATTATAAAACCTCCATTCATAAATCTATAAATATGGGAAGAGCATTTGAATTTAGAAAAGCTAGAAAATTAAAGAGATGGTCAAAAAGATAAATTTAATATTTGCGACACTATATTCAATTATTCTTGCTATTGTTGAGGCAATATTGAATTGGGGTGATTGGCAATATGCTCCTTTATGGATTGTTGACTATCTGATTGTTATAATTTTATTATCAGCCGTATTTGTATTTAAAAAAAATATTCAAAGGTTAATGTTATTATTAGGATGGACTTTTTCATCAGGTGTGATGTATATGGTTCTATTTATAAACTTAGAACCTATTCCAACAACTGTTGCATCTCCTAATGTTGAAGGCAAGTTACCATTAGTAGGATTAGCCCTTATGGTTTCAATT
>CAYTIE010000062.1:0-3180 GCA_964437815.1 uncultured Flavobacteriaceae bacterium | reverse complement strand
ACAAGTCCTTCTATAGGTTTTTTAACAAACTTTGAAGTCTTTAAGTCATACTCTTTTCCTACTTTTGTTATCTCTTCTTTTAAATAATGTCCAATAGATCCAACATAATGAATGTCTACTGATTTATAATTATCAAATTGCATTATTTGATACTCAATAAACCTTCTTAAACCCTTTTCAATTATATCTTTAAAATAACTATCACTTTTATTATCAATTATAAATTTTGCAAAAGAAGCTAAATATGTATTTGGGTTTTCTTTCCTATATAAATTTTCCTTAATTGTATTTGCAGATAAATCAAACTTTTCATTAAATTCTTCTCTTAACTTCTTAGGCATTTTATTAAAATAATATGCTCTAATTAAATATTTCCCATAATAATTTCCACTAGCATAATCCATAAGAATAAAACCCAATGAATTAACTTTCTGAAAAATATCATTTCCATCATAATATGTACAATTTGATCCAGTTCCTAAAATATTAACAATTGCAGGGACTCCTTCATCTACTACAGAATAAACTGCAGCATAAGTATCCTCTTTTACATCATAATTAGAATTTTTAAAAATTGATTTAAATACTTTTATAATTCTTTGCTTTGTTGAATCAACGCCTAGCCCAGCGCTATAGAAATATATCTTTTCAACTTTATCTCTATTATTATATAGCTCGAAGTTATTTTTAATTCTTTCTTTCAATATTTCACTAGACAACATTGTTGGATTCAACCCTAGTGTTTGAGTTGAGAATAGCTTATTAGCTAGATTATCTATCGCTATCCAATCAGTTTTTGTAGATCCACTATCAACAATTAAAATCATCTAATTCTATTATATTGAATGAATATGTTTTGCTAAATCAAGAAGTTTATTGGAATAGCCACATTCATTATCATACCAAGATATTATTTTAAAAAAATTTGAATTTAACTCCATTCCAGCAGAAGCATCAAATATTGAGGTTCTTTTATCTCCAATAAAATCTTGAGATACAACAGGCTCATCGCAATAACCTAATATACCTTTTAGTTCATTCTCTGACGCTTGAAGCATTACTTTTTTAATTTCCTCATATGATGTATTCTTTTTTAAACGTACAGTTAAATCAACTACTGAAACATTAGCTGTAGGGATTCTAAATGCCATTCCTGTTAGCTTACCTTCTAAAGAGGGTATAACTTTCGTTACTGCTTCTGCAGCTCCTGTAGAACTTGGTATTATATTTAAAAGTGAGCTTCTCCCTCCTCTATAATCTTTTTTAGAAGGACCATCAACAGTAAACTGAGTTGCTGTTACAGCATGAACAGTTGTCATTAAACCTTCCTCAATCAAAAAATTATCATTTAATACCTTTGCTATTGGAGCTAAACAATTAGTTGTACATGAAGCATTAGAAACGACAAGATCATCTCCATTAACAGTATTATGATTTACCCCCATTACAAACATTGGAATATCTGCACTTGGAGCTGATATCACAACCTTTCTACAACCACCTTTTATATGAAGACCTGCTTTTTCTTTTGTAGTAAAAAGACCTGTACATTCTGCTACAACATCAACACCCATATTACCCCATTTAATTAATTCTGGGTCCTTTTCAGATGAAATAGCTATAGTATTACCATTAACTACTAAATTACCATTCAATATCTCAACCGATCCATTAAAAGGGCCATGTACAGAATCATATTTTAGTAAATATGCTAAATGCTCTACTTCTAAAAGATCATTTATTGAAATTACTTTAAAATCATCGTTTTCTATTGCAGATCTAAATACTAATCTACCAATTCTACCAAAACCATTGATACCTATTTTTATTGACATAACTAATAATTTAAATTGAAATTATATCAAAAACTCTAATCAAGTCTTTGTTTATTTCACCTCTACTTGTAATTGCTTTATCTATTTCTACATGCACAATCTCATCATCTTTTATACCTATCATAATGTTACTTAGACCATTTATTAAAGAGTCTACTGCATAAACCCCCATCCTAGAAGCCAAGACTCTATCAAAACTAGATGGTGAGCCTCCTCTCTGAATATGTCCTAAAACAGTTACTCTAACTTCATATTCTGGTAGGTTTTTTTCAATATATGATGCATATTCAAATACATTTTTACCAATCTTTTCTCCCTCAGTGACAATAATAATTGAAGATGTTTTTCCTGACTTTTCACTTTTACTTAGTGAGTCAAGAAGTCTTTCTATTCCCATATTATGCTCAGGGATTAATATTTCTTCAGCACCAGATCCAATACCAGCATTTAAAGCAATATGACCTGTTCCTTTTCCCATAACTTCAACAAAGAATAGTCTATTATGAGAAATTGCTGTATCTCTAATCTTATCTATTGCATCACTAACAGTATTTAATGCAGTGTCATAACCTACAGTAGCTCTTGTCCCTTCTAAATCATTATCTATAGTCCCAGGTATTCCTATAAATGGAACAGAGTATTCTTTTTGAAATACATTAGCCCCCTCGAGAGAACCATTACCTCCAATAACAATTAAGGCATCAATTTTATTCTTTTTTATTGTAGCAAAAGCCTTTTCCCTTCCCTCTTTAGTTCTGAATTCATCACATCTTGCTGATTTGAGGATAGTACCTCCCTTATTAATGATATTTTTTACACTTCTAGCAGACATTTTTATAATGTTTTCATTGATAAGGCCATGATAACCTTGATATATTCCATAACAGCCAATCTTATTATACTCACATGCTCGAACTACAGCTCTGACAGCAGCATTCATCCCAGGAGCATCACCTCCTGAAGTTAAGACACCTACTATTTTAACATCTTTTGGCATTATTTTTTTTGTCAAATTTAACCATATATATTATAATATGCTTTATAATTTATTCAGGTTTTGTAAATTATTTTAATCTTGTGAAACAATTTTTGAAAGAATTTCTCTAAATGATTCAAAATCAACTTGATATGATAACCCCATACCTTGTGTATACCCAAGCTCATCTCCTATATACCTAAATTCATTCTCTCTGTTAAAAACCTTTGCTTTTAAAGTACCATCTTCGTTTAAAAGGAATTCAATTTCAACATCTCCAATAATCAAAGTTTCTTCAATACCACCTATTGGGACACCTATCTTTCCATTAAATAATATTTTATCACTAATCTTTGTAGATAAAGTTAC
>CAYTIE010000061.1:2124-3196 GCA_964437815.1 uncultured Flavobacteriaceae bacterium | reverse complement strand
TACTTTAAATGAAACTAACGCTTAAATTTGTGTTAATTGGTTTGCTAATTCTCTCTTTTAGTAATTGCGAACAAAAACAGACATCATTAAATTATAAAGTAAAACAGTACGCTAAATTCATTTCAGATATGAAATCAGAGGGATTTACGACTGGCAATATTTTGGTTTATGAAAACGGGGAAATCGTTTTTCAAAATTCAGATGGTTTGAGATCTATTAACCCAACAGATTCTTTAACCTTAAACTCTCAATTTCGTTTAGCATCAGTAAGCAAGCAGTTCACAGCTATAGCTATAATGAAGCTTAAGCAAGCAGGTAATTTAGACTATGATCAAAAAGTTAATACTATATTAACGGATTTTCCATACAATAACATTACGATAAAACATTTACTACACCACACCTCTGGAATTGGCGATTATATAGAAATGATAAATGAAAAATTTGTACCTCAAAATTCAACTAAACGTTATATACTGGGTAATAACGAAGTCTTAGATATTTTCTATGATAATAACCCAAAGCTTAATTTTCAACCTGGAGAAGAATATGAATATAGCAATACAGGGTATTTACTTTTAGCCTCAATCGTAGAAAAAATTTCAAAGCAACACTTTCGAGATTTTTTAAAAGAGAATATTTTTGAACCTTTAGGAATGAGTAGAACAACACTCTATAATTATCAAGAAGGCAATGATCCTAATATGCCTAACCGTGTATTTGGATATAGAGAAACAGAAAGTGAAAAAGGTTATGAACTTAATGACTATCATGTTGTTAATGATGTAAGAGGAGACGGAGGAATATACTCTACATTAAATGACTTGTACAAATGGAATATGGCACTGGTAAATTATAAAGCTCTACCAAAGGAATATTTAGATCAAGCATGGAATTGGGGGACACTTAATAATGGTGAAAAGATAATATACGGATTTGGATGGTTCAGATTCCTTGAAGATAAAACAAAACCTAAAAATGTTTTTCACTCCGGAGGATGGGTTGGATTTGCAACTTATTTATTTAATGAAATTGAGACTAAAAGTGGCTACATTATCCTTACTAATAACAG
>CAYTIE010000061.1:0-2024 GCA_964437815.1 uncultured Flavobacteriaceae bacterium | reverse complement strand
GAAATATCTTATTACAAAAACTTTTCAAAATCAAAATTTTCAAAACATAACATAAAAGAAAGGTTTGAGATAATATATAATGAAAATTATTGGGAAAGTAAAGAAAGTAAATCTGGAATAGGGTCAGAGATACAAAACACAAAATTTTTACTTCAAGGTTTACAAAATGTTATAAAAAAGTATAACATAAAATCAATTATTGATATTCCCTGTGGAGACTTTAATTGGATGAGAAAACTCAAAATGAGCAATATTAGTTATACAGGCTTAGATATTGTTCAAAAAGCGATAGATATAAATAATAAAAAGTATAAAAAAAATAATATAAACTTCTATTTTTCTGATATTACGAGTTCAAAATTACCTAAAGGTGATTTAATGTTTGTAAGAGACTGTCTTGTTCATTTCTCTTTTAAGGATATTAAAAAATCAATATTCAGAATAAAACAGTCTAAATCAAAATACTTAATGACTACTTCCTTTGTTAATCTAAAAACAAACTCAAATATATTCACAGCTAATTGGAGGCCAATTAATTTAGAAAAAAAACCATTTAATTTCCCAGAACCAATAATCACTATTAATGAAAACTGTGAAGAAATGAAAGGAATATATACTGATAAATGTATTTGCTTATGGGAAATTGAAAAATTACCTAATTTCTCTTAAAATATCTGAATAAATTATAGTCCAATAATTAAAAAATAACATATATTGCGCCACTAAAATTATTCATATATGATATATTTAAAAGAGTTCTTAAAAAGCACAAGTGTAGGCGCAATTTCTTCAAGCAGTAAGTCTTTAGGAACAGAAATATACGGGAATCTTGACTTACTAAATGCAGATACTGTAGTTGAATTTGGAGGAGGAGATGGAGTGTTTACAACTGAAATCTTAAAACTTATTGGACCCGAATGTAAGTTTTTTATTTTTGAAACTAATAAAAATTTTTGCGAGATATTAAAAGATAAAATACAGGATAAAAGAGCTATTATAATTAATGATAGTGCAGAAAAAATTGGTGATTATTTAATGGAATTTAAAATTGAAAAGGTAAATTATATTATCTCTTCTCTACCTTTATCTCTTATTCCTGTTCAAACAAAAAATACAATAATTGAAAACTCAAGTAAATTTATCAAAAAAAGTGGTCAATACATTCAGTTTCAATATACACCATATGATTATAAAAGATTGAGAAGATATTTTAAAAAAGTTAAATTGAGTTATACATTCTCCAACTTTCCACCTGCTTTTATCTATAGATGTTATAACTAACTTTTTCATTCTTTTATGATTTGATAAGTGAATAAGTAATTGATAAATTCTTAAATTAGAGATATGAAAACATCAAAATATACAATTACTTTCTTCGTTTGGCTAATCACGATTCTTGTGTCAAGCAACTCTTTTGGACAAGCTAATGAGATAAGGCAGAGTCAAAAGTCAAGTGTAACCCAATATGTTGGAGTGGATACGCAGATAACGATCAACTATAGTCGTCCTGCAGTGAAGGGAAGAATAGTTTGGGGTAATATAGTCCCTTATGGATTAACATGGAGAGCAGGCGCAAATGAAAATACAACGATAGAATTAAACAAGGATGTTAAAATACAAGGGTCTACTTTGGCAGCAGGTAAATACAGTATTCATATGATTCCTTCAGAAACAGATTGGATTATTATATTCAATAAGAATAATAATCAATGGGGTAGCTTTAGTTATGATGAATCGGTAGATGCGTTAAGAGCTACAGTTACACCAGTTGAGGCTCCTTTTGAGGAATTTCTTATCTACAACTTTGGAAATATTACTGAAAATTCTGTGGTTGCATCCCTGCATTGGGAAAAACTAAAAATACCATTTCAAATAAACCTTAATTAGAGATATGAATTCAAAAGAAAAATTAGCAAAGAAGCTTGGTATTACTGTTGAAGAATTAGAAAATAGGATACAAAAAAATAAAGAAGCTGAGGAAGATTTAATAGAGTCTACATCAAAAAAGAAAAATAAATCTTGAA
>CAYTIE010000060.1:0-3211 GCA_964437815.1 uncultured Flavobacteriaceae bacterium | reverse complement strand
GATCTGCTATTTTGGTTATTGTAGTTTTTGAATAGACAAGACCTGTAGGATTATTCGGTGTTGAAAAGACGAAAACCTTTGCTCCTGTTTTAAATGCGTCTTCAATTCGATTTAGATCTGGACTGTTTTCAGAATGAGAATTCTTGTAGTTTAGAGGGATTGGTAAAATGTCACCTCCAAAAAACTTAACAAGTTTTCGGTTGGCAAAGTAGTCAGGATCAACTACAGCAACTTTTGTCCCAACATCAACAATTGAACCAAGTGCCAAAAATAATGCCCCTTGAGTTCCAGGAGTTATAATCAATTCGCTTTTAGCTTCAATTGGTCGGCCAGTAAACTTACCAAGTCTAGCAGCTAGTCTATTTCGTATTTCAGCCGATCCTCTATACTCAGTATATGCTTGAGATCCACCTCTACTAAAACCCTCTTTCCAAGCTTCATCAGAACTGGGAGCTGGAGGAAAGGCATCTACATCCCCGTGAGAGAAATCAACAGGAACTCCATCCAGTTTCTCTCCAATCATAATGGTATTAAGGTCTCCTAAACTTTGTCGGACTTCCTGACCAGGAGCATTATTTGTATCAAGAGCTTTAAATTTATCATCAAGTGTCATCATTGCGAAGATATAAAAAATCCAATGTTATCTTAAGAAACTTCCGCCGTTTACATCAATGGTAGATCCAGTGGAATGATCCATTTTTCCTGAAACGATAAGTGAAATAATTGGAGAAATATCTTTAGGTTCTGTAAGCCGATCTAATGTAATGCCTTCTTTAACAACTTCTTCACCATGCTTGTCAATAAAACTTTGGGCCATTTCAGTTCTTACAAACCCAGGAGCTATACTTATAGCAATGACATTATCAGTCTCCCCAAATGATCTTGAGATAGTCTTTGTTAATGATATCAATCCTCCTTTTGAACAAGCATATGAAATATAGTCTTGTTGTTCACCTCTAAATGCAGCTCTAGAAGATATGTTTATAAATCTTAATCTAGATTTAATATTATTAGCTCTTTTATAATTTATAAATTCCTTAAAAATCAGAGCTGGAGCTTTAAGATTAACATTAATAGTTTTATCAAATAATTGATTCCACTCATCAATTTCTAAGGATAATTCAGCTGATTCTGCAATACCTGCATTATTGATAATACAATCAGGAAAAGTCAACTTTTTATTAGTTTCATTTACAAGCTTAATTATTTGATCTTTTGATGATAAATCTGCTTGAGTAATAAATGAATTTGTAGTATAGTTATCTATTAAGGATTCTAATGAAGTCTTATTTTTATTATAATGAAGAGCTAAATCATGTCCTTCTTTAATTAAATCTTCTGCTATTCTAAAACCAATACCCCTAGATGAACCTGTTATAAGTACTTTCAAAATTTATCTTTTGAAATAAAGTTATAAATATTATATGAATGTAATCTATTTGAACGTAAAAGATATTTGTGGGCGCTGAGGGATTCGAACCCCCGACCCCTTGGGTGTAAACCAAGTGCTCTAAACCAACTGAGCTAAGCGCCCGAGAGAATGCAAATATAATATAAATTAGCTAATCAGGTTTAGATATATATTTTGTAATTTTTAACTATAATTTTTATGAAAAAAGAAATAAAACTACTTGATGGTAGCCTCTCTTATCCTCTTGAAAAACAAGGATATGATCTTAACAAAAAGTTATGGACTGGAGATGCACTAATAAATGACCCTAATGTTATAAAAAAAATACATAAAGATTATTTGGTTGCAGGTGTTGACTTTATCTCTACTTCAACTTATCAAATAAGCTATAGGGTTCTAAAAGAAATGGGATATAATCTTAATGAAATAAAAGATATTTTTAAAAGATCCGTCGATCTTGTTCAGGATGCAATAGAAGAGACAAAAATTAAAAGGAAAGTTAAAATAGTGGGAAGTTATGGCCCATTCGGTGCATCACTGTCTGATGGCTCTGAATATACAGGTAAATACAAAACTTCAGATGAAATAATAATGAGTTATCATATTGATAATATGAATATTATAAAAGAATTAGATATAGATATTGTTCTTTATGAAACAATTCCTTGTCTAAGAGAAATTGAGATACTTTCAAAAGTAGTAGAAGAATATAAAAAAGAAGTTTGGATTTCATTTACCTGTAATAAAGATTTAGAATTTAGAGATGGCACGTCTATAATGAAAGCATGTAAAATTATATCTTCTATAGAAAATATTTCTACCATAGGTATAAATTGTTTCTCTCCATTATTAGCAGAAAAAGCAATAAAAAAATTAAAAAAAAATTCAAATAAAAAGATATTGATCTATCCAAACTCTGGAGAAATTTATAATAATAAAGATAAAGATTGGTACGGTGAAAAATACTTTGATAATTCTATGATTAAGAAATGGTTGGCATTATCCCCAGATATAATAGGAGGATGCTGTAGAGTTGGTTTTGAAGACATTCAGAATATGAGAAAAGAAATTAATTTTTTATAAATTACTACAATGAAAGTTAAACTCTTTAATATTCTCTCCGCTGCTATAGCATTTTTATTATCCTATTCAATAGGTTATTTAACTGGTATAGATTCTGTTATGAATGCTATTATTTTTGCTTTTATTATTCAGTGGATATTGTTTATTCCGGCATATTTATTTCAAACTGAAAAGTTTTTTGATATGTCTGGAAGTTTCACATATATATTTGTAATTACCTATACACTTTGTTTGAGTTATAGCTCTAGTGGTATTAATTATGGTAATATTTTATTATCATCATTTATTATTATCTGGGCAATCAGACTTGGTAGTTTTTTATTTTTTAGAATTAAAAAGGATGGAGAAGATAAAAGATTTAGATCTATTAAGCCATCCCCTACTAGATTTTTTATGACATGGTCTCTTCAGGGAATGTGGGTATCAATATGTTCTGCCTGTGCACTAGCTGGAATAGCTAATGGGATTATAGTAAATTCTTTATTTTACTTTGGAGCATTTATTTTTGTTTTAGGTTTTATAGTTGAAATCATAGCAGATAATCAAAAAACAAAGTTTAGAAAAGACCCTGCAAATAAAGATAAGTTTATTGATTCTGGCTTATGGTCTTATTCAAGACATCCAAATTATTTAGGAGAAATAACTTTATGGTTGGGGGTATCTATAATGTCACTATCCTCTTTAACAGGATGGCAATTAATAACATTAATTTCTCCA
>CAYTIE010000059.1:0-3256 GCA_964437815.1 uncultured Flavobacteriaceae bacterium | reverse complement strand
GGTCTCTTAATATATGGAATTCCAAATTTTAAATTAGAAAAATTTGTTGTTGAGAGAAGAACAAAATTATTAAAAGATAGTGGAGTAAATTTTGTATTAAATTTTGAAGTTGGGAAAGATTCGACCTTAAAAGAACTTAAGAATAAATATGATGCAATATTGATTGCTACTGGAGTTTATAAAGCAAAAGAAGTTGAACTTCCTGGAAGTAGTCTTGATAATATTTTTCCAGCAATGGAATTTTTAACAGCATCAAATAGAAAAGGTTTGGGAGATAAAGTTGAAATGTTTGATAACGGAACATTAAATTCTGAAGGAAAAAATATTGTAGTAATTGGTGGTGGAGATACAGCAATGGATTGTGTTAGAACATCAGTAAGACAAAAAGCAAAATCTGTAAAATGTTTATATAGAAGAGATAAAGAGAACATGCCTGGCTCAGCCAGAGAAGTTGCTAATGCCGAAGAGGAAGGAGTAGAATTTATTTGGCTATCAAATCCAAAAGAATTCAAAGGAAGCAAAAAAATAGAAAGTTTAATAGTAAATAAAATTAAATTGGGTGAACCAGACGACAGTGGTAGAAAAAAACCAATTATAAAAGAAAATTCAGAATTTAAAATAGAAGCTGATCTTGTAATAAAAGCTTTAGGTTTTGATCCTGAGGAATTACCAAAACTATTTGGTGAAGCAAAACTTCAGGTAACTAAGTGGGGCACTATAAAAACTGACTTTGATACTATGGAGACAAATATAGCAGGTATATTCGCTGCAGGTGACATTATAAGAGGAGCATCGCTTGTAGTTTGGGCAATAAAGGATGGTAGAGATGCTGCAGAATCAATTCAAAAATATCTTGAGTTAAAAGAAAAACAAAATCAAAAAATTGCTTAATGAAAAGATATAATAAAAACTTAAATCTATTAAAACAAAATCATATTTATTCAGAATCAATGGAACATGATGCATGTGGAGTTGGATTAATTGCTTCTACCGAAGGAAAAAAAACAAGACGTGTAGTAGAATATGGTATCCAAGCTTTAAAAGCAGTTTGGCATAGAGGTGCAATAGATGCAGATGGCAAAACTGGTGATGGTGCGGGAATTCATATTGAAATTCCAATAAGCTTTTTTAAAGAAAAAATTGAAAACTATGGTCGTCAATATGATGGTGGAGAGATTTGTGTTGGAATGATTTTTTTACCACGTAATGACTATAATTCTCAAGAAAAATGCAAAACATTAATTGAAACAGAGCTTTTAAAAAATAATTATAATATTTATAGATGGAGACAGGTCCCAATTAATACAAGTGTACTTGGACCTAAAGCAGAACTAACAAGGCCAGAAATTGCTCAAGTTATTTTTAAATCAAATGACAAATCTTTAAATAGTAATTCCCTAGAAAGAAAACTTTATGAAACAAGGAGAAAAATTGAAAAATGTGTCTCCAACAATCAATTAAATGGTTTTTATATTTGTTCCTTTAGTTCAAAATCTATTATTTACAAAGGAATGTTTCTTGCCGAAACTCTTTCTGATTTTTATGTAGATTTGCAAGATGAAAGATTTGTTTCAAGATATGCAATATTTCATCAAAGATTTTCTACCAACACTGCTCCAAGCTGGGATTTAGCTCAACCATTTAGAGCTATTGCTCATAATGGAGAAATAAATACTTTAAAGGGAAATATAAATTGGATGAAAATTCATGAACAAGAAATGTTCAGTCCTATATTTGAAGATATAGAAAATATAAAACCAGTTATACCATCTGAAAATTCTGACTCTGCATCTTTAGATAATGTTTTTGAACTTTTAAATATTTCAGGAAAATCAGCACCATTAGCTAAACTAATGTTAATTCCAGATGCTTGGTCAAAAAAAAGTAAAATACTTCCAAGAGATCATCAACAATTATTTAATTTCTTAAATAGCACAATGGAGCCTTGGGATGGACCTGCTGCTATAGCAGCCACGGATAATGAATGGGCAATTGTTGCTACTGATAGAAATGGACTAAGACCTTTAAGATATACTGTCACAAAAGATAATCTTTTATTTGCCGGATCTGAAACGGGAATGATTAATTTAAATGAAGAAAAAATTGTTTCAAAAGGAAGATTAGGTCCAGGTGATATTCTTGGAGTCAGAATTGAGAAAGGAAAGGTTTATACAAACAAACAAATTAAAAATTATTTAGCTAAAGAATATAGAAATTTTAATAATCAAATAATTGATTTAGATAAAAAATTTCCAATCAAAGATGAAAAAAATATTTTTGAAGGAGTTAAACTTAGGCAAAAGCAATATTGTTTTGGACATAGCTTAGAGGATTTAGAATTAATTTTACAGCCAATGGTAGAAGATGCAAAAGAAGCAACTGGATCAATGGGAGATGATACTCCTCTTGCTGTTCTTTCAGATAAGTATAGACCTCTTCATCATTTTTTTAGACAAAATTTTAGCCAGGTTACAAACCCCCCAATAGATTCTTTAAGAGAAAATAAAGTTATGAGTCTTAAAACAAGATTTGGAAATTTAGGAAATATTTTAGATTTTGATAACCTGACGGAAAAAAATATATATGTATTGGAAAGTCCTATTTTATCAAATTCACAATTTGAAGATATTTTATCTTTTTTTGGTGAAAATTATAAAGTTATAAATTGTACTTTTGCAAAAGAAGATAATTTAGAAAGTTCTTTAAACAGAATAAGAAAAGAAGCAGAAATAGCAGCAAGGCAGGGAATTACACAACTAGTTTTATCAGACAAATATGTTTCTGAAAAAAATGTAGCAATACCAATGATTTTATGTGTTGGTGCAATTAATACATACCTAACTAATTTAGAATTAAGGGGATATGTATCAATGAATATTCAGACTGGTGAAGCTTTAGATACACATTCTTTTGCAACTTTAATCGGAGTAGGAGCTACAACAGTAAATCCTTATCTGGCTTTAGATAGTATTTATCAAAGGTTTATTAAAAAGCTTTTTGGAAATTATTCATTTGAAGAATGTGTAAAAAGATACATCAAATCGGTAAATTTTGGACTGCTAAAGATTATGTCTAAGATGGGAATTTCAGTAATTAGTTCTTACAGAGGTGGTTGCAATTTTGAAACTGTAGGACTTAGCAGAACTGTTGTAAATGAATATTTTTATGGAGTTATTTCTAAAATCTCAGGAATTGGTTTAACTGGAATAGAAAAGAAAATTAGAAATATACACAAAGAAGCGTTTCAAAAAAGTTC
>CAYTIE010000058.1:0-3262 GCA_964437815.1 uncultured Flavobacteriaceae bacterium | reverse complement strand
ATCATTTGTTTTTATAGTATCTTCTAATAATAATCTTTTTCTGTAAGTTAAATTAGAATTTTTATTAATCGTTGATCTTTTTTTCCCTCCAGAATAAAATGGCCAACTCACAGTTGCTTTTAAAATATCTTTTTCTTTTCGATCATAAGTTGAGCTTAAATCATCAGTATAAGATCTTTCTAAAGATAAAGATGCGGTTGGTTTTAAATCTGATTCTGAGATTGCTAAATCTTTTTCCGATTGAATTAAATCAAGTTCAGCAATTTTAATATCAGGATTATTTTTTTTTGATAATTCAATTGATTTTTTTAAACTATCTGGAATACTTACAATTGCTTTTGAGGATTTTTTAAGTTTATTTGGATTTGGAGAATTCCCTATTATATTTTCATAATTTAATTTACTAATTAATAAATCATTTGAAGCTTGAGTAAATTGTGCTTGTGCTCCTGCTAAAGAAGATTCTGATTGTGATAGATCGGTAATTGTAATTTGTCCTCTATCTAATCTAACTTTATCAGTTTCAACTTGTCGTATAAGAAGATTTAAGTTTCTTCTATTAATTTCTAATTTTTCTCTTGCTAAAATTAATCCTGTAAATGTTTCAATTGCACTATAAATAACATCTTGTTCTTTTTTAGTTAGTTTTGCTTTTGCTAATTCTAATCCAACGATATTTTTTTCATGTGATAAATCTCTTCCATAATCAAGCAAAGTTTGTTCTAACTTGATTGATGATGTCAAAGGATTACTATCACTTATGCTAGCATCACCACCACTTTGATTTGTAAGTTTATTGGTATCTTCAAAACTTTTTGAACCACTTAAAGTTAATGATGGCATATAATCAGCTTGAGAAATATTTATATCCTCTTCTGATGCTTTAATATTTTCTCTTTCTGCATTTAGCTGAGTATTATTTTTATATGTATCATTTAAAGCTTCATATAAAGTGACAGCAAAAGCATTGCTAGATAAGAATAGGACAAATAATAAAGTTGTTAAAATTTTTTTCATTTTAATTTATTATATACAACAGATTTTATCTGATGGTTACCGTTTAAATTTAAAATTATAGAAGCGTATTTAGGAACGTATTTAAACATATTTTGTGTCACTCTTTGATATGTTTGCATAAAATTTATTACTTCTTTATTGTTCATTATCTTATGATTATTAGATTTTTTATTTTTTAACCTTAGCTTTTTTTCCTGTTTTATTCTCCATTGTCTTAACAAACTAAAATTTTTAGATTTTAAATATAATAAACAATTTAATTGATCGTACAATTGCTTGTATTTTGATTGAAGCTGTTTATTAACAAATCTGCGCCATATTAACTTTTCATCTTTTAGTTTTTCTAGAGAGTTTACTGATTTCTTTAACGTATTATTTTTCTCGGCTTTGGCCCCAACACACCATCCTTCAAAAATTATAATATCGGGTCTTTTTTTAACCGAATACCATAATTTTTTATTATATCTGTCATCAATAGCTTTGTTAAATTTAGGAAGTTTTAATGGTCTGAATTTTTTTCTTTTTGCTCTACTAAAAAAATCCAACATAATATTTGTACCATGCGTTCCTGGCGCGCCTCTAATCATTAATGAAGGATGTACTTTTTTAGACAATAATAATCTTTCTTTTCTTGTTTTATAAAAATCATCAATTGAAATTGCAAAAACATTTAGTTTAAAATATTTTTTTAAGATAATTGATATAATTGAGCTGATTGTTGTTTTTCCTGTTCCTTGACCTCCTGAAAGTCCTACAATGTAAGGTTTTTTCTTTTCTGCTTTTTCTGCAATCCAAAAACTAACTGGAATTAGAAAAGATTTTATCATCTTTTCTTTGTTTTTAAATTTATCTTTTGAAGTTTCTTGTGATTTTATAAATTTATAGCATTCTTTATTAACTTTTCTGTAACATTCAATAATAGATAACACTGATTTATTATTTTTTCTGATCCAGTGGATGATTTTCTCCATCATTTACTGGAACATCTTTTATTTCAAGTGGTTTAATACCTTCAATGCAAGCAATATTTACACCATAGATATTTGGATTGCTTCTTGGTCTGTTGTGAGTGTGGATACCACAATTTGAGCAAAAGTAATGTTTAGCAGCATTTGTATAAAATTGATAAAGTTTTAAGTGTTCTTCTCCTTTAACAAGTTTAAAATCATCGGGTCCAATCACTCCAATGATATATCCTTTTCTTTTGCAGATAGAACAATTACAACGCATAATTTTTTCAAATCCTTTTTCAGGAACATTAACTTCTGCTTCTATTTTTCCACAGTGGCATGTTAATTTTTTCATTTATATCTCTCCTTAAGTTTTTATATTAATTTCAAACATAACTTCATTTCTTCTTAACATAGGCAGTGTGAAAGGTCCGTTATAAGTTGCTCTAATTGGTGGTCCCAAGATTGATATATCATCTTTTTTTAACTCATTTTCTAAAATGTCTTTATGTTTAATAAAGTTTTTATCAGATGATCTTCCTGAATACCTGATTACCGCAAAGTAACCACCTTCAATGTTGACTATTTCTACATCTGATCTTGATGGGTCTGGAACATTATCTTTATTAAATTTTGATGGTAGATAAAATTGCATAGTCATGTTTCCTTTTTTTTCTATTTCAGTCACTGGTGTTGTCATTTTAATTTTTTCATTCATTTGATTATTGCCAGAAATATAATTAAATAATTTTCTAAAACCGCTATTTTGATTAGAGGTTGACGTTTCAACGGCTAAACGATCAGAATATTTTCTGATTTCATAAAATTCTTTTGTCTCTACTACCTGGTAGTTTGTTTCTTCATAAGCCATAGCTTTAAAGGCTATAATTAACCCAAGAGCCACGATTGACAGAACTTTTTTCATATTCAATATGGTATTTAAACTATCTCTGGTTAAAGTTATCCACAATAGCACAAAATGTGGTTTCAATGTTCACGTTTTGATTCACTTTTGATTCACTTCCAGACTCAAAATACAACCTGATTGACACTATTGAATAACTTGTATATTAATGAGAACAAAATAAGAACATTTATGAAACTAACAGTACCATATTACCTACATAAAGCTGGCGCGGGTTTTCCATCGCCTGCCACGGACTATATCGAAGAAGATATCGATTTAAATGTCCATTTAATCAAAAATGTTCCAGCAACCTTCATCATAAGAGTTCAGGGAAAATCAATGGTGGATGTTGGTATTAATGATGGCGATCTATTGGTCGTTGATAAGA
>CAYTIE010000057.1:0-3344 GCA_964437815.1 uncultured Flavobacteriaceae bacterium | reverse complement strand
ATTCACCTGGTTGGTATCGTTCAGAAGCTAGAATCATAAGAAATTCAGTCAGATCGTATGCACCTGACGGACTATTTTGGTTGGTATTGGATAGTAATAAAAAGGGTAGGTATCCAAGGGCAAAGCATACAGGTGCTCATTGTTATCATTATGGCTGGATACGTAGCGAAGAACAAATGAATTTAAAAAGTAAAAAAGTAAAAAAATACTGGGGTGAAAATCATGAAAAAATTGATTACACTCAAATGGACCAATCAATAATTAAAGAGTTTAAAGGAACGCATCCAGAGATTATGAAAAATTGGCTTCCAAAGGAGTCTGGAGTTTATCAAGTAGACAGAAACTATCAGCCAAATAAAAAGCAAAAAAAACATCGAATAATGATTAAACTTGAAAAGCTTTTTGGAGTAGAGTTGAGTAGAAAACATTTTAAGTTGGTTTAATGAGAATCTTAATCGAACTACCCACTTGGCTTGGTGATGCTGTAATGGCGACTCCCGCCATTGAAAACATAGTTAATTCTTACGACGAGCCTGAAGTCATTCTTATTGGCTCATTGATTTCAATTGAGGCGCTAAAGAGTCACCCAAGAATTTCCAATACTTACGTTATAAGGAAAAAATATATCTCTTTATATAAAATATCAAAAAAATTAGGTCAATTTGACATTTTCTTTTCTTTTAGAAGCTCTTTTCGTTCTAAATTTTTTAAACTATTAATTTCAAGTAAAAAAAAGTTTCAATTTGATAGAAATATGTATCAAAATCGTCATCAAGTCGAAAAATACAACGATTTTGTTAACGATAAGCTTAATACTAATTTTCATTCAGGAAGACTAATCGTTCATCCAAGTTTAAAACTAAAAGATAAAAATTCAAATCCGGTTGTTGGAATTAACCCTGGTGCATCTTATGGTGACTCTAAGCGTTGGCATCCTGAAAAGTTTGCTAAGGTTGCCACTGAGCTTTCTAATGAATTTGATATTCTTATTTTCGGCGGCCCTAATGAAAAGGAGATTGCTGGAGATATTGAAAAGGCATTAATAGAAAAAGGAGTGATTAATTATCAAAACCTTGCAGTTAGTACCTCGGTTGAAGAGTTAATTTATCATATTTCAACTTTAGATATGTTTGTTACTGGTGACAGTGGACCAATGCATATAGCCGCAGCTTTTCAAGTACCAACAGTTGCAATTTTTGGACCAACAAAAGATACTGAAACATCTCAATGGATGAATGATAAAAGCACTATTGTAAAGAAGGGTCTTGATTGTCAGCCATGCATGCAACGAAACTGTCCATTAAAGCACAATAATTGCATGAAACTCATTAAAGCAGAAGAAGTGTTGAATGCTGTTAAATCCCTTAATTAAATTTCACTACAAGCTTGATCAATCAAATGACAGATAGTATGACCAATAACGATATGCATTTCTTGAATCCGTGGTGTATCTTCTGCAGGCACTACTATATTAACATCACACAAATTATTAAACTTTCCTCCATCTTTACCGCTAAAACCAATGGTTTTACAGCCAAGATCTTTAGCAATTTTTAGCGCATTAACTATATTAGCACTCGTTCCACCAGTGCTAATACCTATCAACACATCGCCCTCATTTGCTAGCGCCTCTATCTGGCGATCAAATACATGTAAGTAGCCATAGTCATTACTAATTGCAGTTAGTGCTGAAGTATCAGTAGTTAGTGCAATGGCTGACAAACCCTTACGTTCAGTTTTATATCTGCCAACTATTTCAGCAGCAATATGTTGAGCATCTGCTGCACTTCCTCCATTGCCAAATAATAAGATTTTGTTACCTTTTTTAAGGCAATCAATACAAAGTTCTGCAGCAATTTCAATTGATTTACCAACAGATTCCATTGTTTTCTTGCTAATGATTAAATGTTCATTAAACTCGTATTTAATAATTGATTGCATAATCAATTTCCTTGTTGAATTTTCTTAATTGTTTGTGATGTGCTTTTTTCATCGACAAATTTTACTAGTTTTAATTCATCCACAATATCTTGACCAACTACCTCTTTATCTTTATAGTCTCCCCCTTTCACTAGAGTGATTGGTTTTATCGCTTTAATCAAATCATAAGGTGTGTCTTCATCAAAAATTACTACATAGTCAACTGTTTTAAGTGCCGCCAGTAAATAGGCTCTATCCATTTGCATATTGATGGGTCGATTTTTACCTTTTAAAGTACTAACCGATTGATCAGAATTAAGTCCAACTATCAAGACATCGCCGAAACTTTTGGCAGTCTCTAAGTATTTAACATGTCCAGCATGAAGTAAATCAAAACACCCATTAGTAAATACAATTTTTTTACCTCTGGCTCTTAGTTCTTCACTTAAGACAGTAATCTCATTGAGTGTTTTAATGTGTTCTTCACTTGAAGATTTATTAAGGCTTGATTCATATTCAATAATTTCATTTAGAGTTGCAGTAGAACTACCAATTTTCCCAACTACAACACCTGCTGCTAAGTTTGAGAATTTAACTGCATTATCTATCCCATAGTCACATGCTAGAGTGAATCCTAGTGAGGCTAGTATCGTATCACCAGCGCCAGTGACATCAAAGACCTCTCTAGTGACAGTAGGGTGAGTTCGTAGATTCTTGTCATAAATTGCGATACCTTTCTCACTGAGGGTAATTATTGATACATCTAGTTCGCATTCAGTTTTTATTTGAACAATGGCTTTAGTAAGACTTGCGTTATCTTTAATATTAACTTTTGTTGATTCGCTTGCCTCTTTTTTGTTAGGTGTAAGTAAGTATGCACCTTTATATTTTGAAAAATCTAAGCCCTTTGGATCAACAAGTACTTTTTTGTTATTTTTATTAGCAGTCTTAATTAGTGATTGAGTTAATTTATTGGTTAGTACACCTTTTCCATAGTCAGAAAGCAAAATCGCCTGATAGTCGTTAACAATTTTCTTAAAAATATCAAGAATAAGATTTTGTGAGTTAATATCAATTTCTTCAGTACTTTCATAATCATAGCGAACTACTTGCTGTTGTGAGGCAACAATTCTGCTTTTTTTAGAATTAATTCGATTTTTTTGTGGCACTAAATATTTTGTATCAACTCCAATATCTGTTAATAGTTCTTTCAGTGTATCAGAAGTTTTATTGTCACTTACAACACTAATGACATCAACCTTTGCACCAAGAGCCTTAAGGTTGTTAACAACATTTCCAGCGCCACCAAGTAGTGTGTTTTCTTTTTCTACATTAACTACTTGAACTGGTGCCTCAGGAGAGATTCGCACACAGTTACCCCAAAGGTATTGGTCAATTATCAAATCACCAATGACCAATAGTTT
>CAYTIE010000056.1:0-3383 GCA_964437815.1 uncultured Flavobacteriaceae bacterium | reverse complement strand
TGAAGAATCCATTTTGTTGCATAGTTTTTCATATAGAAACCCAAACTATTAATGTAGATATAATTGATAAAACAATAACAGCGTAAGCACTCTTATAAACGGTACTAAGTTCCATCATTTTCCCATAGCTCCAAAACAAATATCTGATTCCATTATAAAGGTGATAGAAAATAGCGAGTGTCCAAAAAAACAAAAAAACCTTAAAGACAATTAAGGAACTTAAAACCTCAAATTTAGAATAATAATCTGGACCAAGTGCAATCAAAACAATCCAGATTGATAACAAAACACCACCTATACTTAAACAAATGCCGGTAAATCTATGAAAAATAGAGAAAACTGCTGTTAAAACTTTCTTATGAATAGAAAGATGTGGGGATAAAGGGCGATTTAATTTCATTTTATAATGTAAAACAAATACTTTAAATGTTCTAAGTATATTTTTTTTGCAGAAATTCAAAAAAAATCATAATTTTCAATAATAAATTAATAATTTTAGAAATGTGCATAAGTCTGTGGATAGATTAAATTTTAACAATAATTTTTCAATAAAAATAAATAAAATTTAAGCAAAATTTTCTTCTAAAAGTTGAATTTTCTAACCTTTAAATGTAATCTAATTTTAGTCGGATTGTAACTCAGTTTCTTTGCTTCGGAGGAACGCCTAGAAATTATTTTCATCTTACCCGCCGTATGATGATTAACGAGTTTTTTACTAGAGAAGTGTCTGCCAAGGTACCAAGCTAGCAAAGACAATCCGACTTTTTTATTTTAAATTATCCTCAAAAAACTTTTTCATTTTTTCAGAATACAGATCTGGATATTTAAACATACCGTCTACATGATAAGAATTCTCAGCCAGCCAAAAATCAGATTTAATATTGTTCTCTTCAGAATATTTTTGAAAATATTCAAAATGCCTTGCCAACATTCTTTGGTCTTTATCCCCATGTGTAAAAAAATAATTTTGCGTGCTAGTTAGTTTTTCAGCAGGATTTAAATCAACAGGATCGACACCTGATAATAACTTTCCAAAAAAACTAACTGCAGGTCCAAATTCGATTGACAATCCATAACGAGAAATTTCATCTTGGAGGACCATATTAAATTCAGCTAAGGAACTATCTGACCAAATAGCCTTAATATCTTTTTCTATATTAGCAGCAAAAATTGCAGGGACTGCTCCTAACGAAATACCATGAAGACCAATACTATTACTCTCAAAACCAATTTTTTTTAAAAAATCAAAAGCGCCCAAAACATCATTATAAGATTTTAAACCCAAATCTTCATAATCACTAACAAAATCACTTTGACCATAGTTGCGTAAATCAATGGTTAAAGCATTTATACCTTCTTGTATTAACAAACTTGCTATTAAGTTTGACTCAGGTTTACATTTACCATTTGGAAAAAGACCATGAATAACAATAATAATTGGGCGATCCTGGTAATAATTAAACAACCAACCATTTAATTGAATACCATTTTCTCTTGATGAAAAATAAACATTTTGCCATTCATTAAGATGGTATTCTTTTGAAGGAAAGTTATCTCTTAATCTACTTCTTGATAAGTTCGAATATTCATGAGCATCTACTTTAGTACTCCAGGAATTGGGTTTAGAATTTTCATGCCAACCACAAGTATGGTCTATTTTAAGAATGCTATATGCCACATAAAATCCTACTGCCCCATAAATAATAAAACCAAGAAAAATTATGGTTAACAATGATATTAAAATTTTTCTTTTCATACTGCTTGAATAATTGTCATTTCATACAGTCTGCTTGCTGTTCTCTCAAACTCTTTTGATAGGTTATTAATTTGGCACAGTGAAGAAATGGGATTTTCAGCAAGAATAACCACTGAGCACTTATTATCATAAAGCATGTCTATCAGACTTATAAATCTCCTGCATTGATCAGAATAATCATTTGTCATTTTTGGCACCTTTTCAATAAAAATAAGATTAAATTCTTTTGCAATATTTGTATAATCTTCATGAGCAAGGTTGGTATTACAAATAAAATCAAAGGTACAATAAGCTACATTAGCAGAACATTTCGTAAATCTTATCTCTCTACTTTTAATCTCAATAGTCTTGGTTGTTAAATTATTAATATCAACTAATCTCTCAAAAAGTAATTTAAATTCTTCCTCAGTATCTTTGTTTATAGGGGTAAAATATGTCTTTGATTGATTAAGTGTAAGCCTTCTATAATCTGTATCACTATCAACACCAATTACATTATAGTTTTCCTTTATATGCTCTATAAAAGGTAGAAAGTCTGCTCGTTGCAAACCATCTTTATACAGATCATTTGGTTTAAAGTTAGAAGATGTCATAACAAATACATTATTTTCCTCTAAGAGATGAAAAACTTTTTTAATTAAAAGAGCATCAACTATATTAAAAATATGTAATTCATCGATGAAAAGTATTTTAATATCTTTACATAAATCTCTAATAAATGACTCTAGTTTTTTATTTTTATTTGAATTAATAGCATCGTGAATACCATTCATTAAATGATTAAAATGAATTTTCTTTCCAACCTTGCTATATTGTGAAAATAAACTAAGTAAAAATGTTTTGCCTGTTCCAACAGAACCATAAACATAAATACCTATTTTTTTCTTTTTAGAAAAAAAAAGATTATTTTTATTGTACTGATCCCAGGCGAAAGAAATTTTTTTTAATAAATCAGTCTGATTAATATCTTTTTTGATAAAGTTGTTTGATACAAAACCTTTATAATGATCAAAAACAGTAAAGCTCATTAATTTTTTCCTAAAAAATTTTTTAAACTATTAAGCGTTTCTAATTCAGATTTTGTTAAGTTCCCATATTTTTGTTTTTTTAACAAACGTTCATATTCTGACAATAAAAATTTAATACTGTCGGCTACCTTTTCTGTCATGGAAGTTTATTATAAATAGGAAGAAGGGTTGAAACAATTATAATTAATATACTAATTGTGGCAATGGTTGTAATTCCAAATCCCCAATCAATCAGATATCCAAACACTAACGGACCAAAAGCGCTTGAAAATACACCTCCAGCATGAAGCAACGCTTTAACAGTTCCCAAACTTTTTACTCCATATATCTCTGCCCACAGTGAACCTATAAATGGTGTGCTGATTCCCATATTAAGCCCATACAAGCACATGTAGATAATTAAAAAAAATATACTATCAAATAAAAGAAGTATGATTACTGATAATAATAAAGGTAATAAGACTGTAATGGCAGTTTTTTTGGTATCAAATTTATCTACTAATGGCCCACCAATTAAAAGACCGATTATTGAAAAGAAACCTAACAAAATATAGCCATTTCCTAACATTTCTAATGACCATTCTTTTTGACCAAAAATA
>CAYTIE010000055.1:0-3485 GCA_964437815.1 uncultured Flavobacteriaceae bacterium | reverse complement strand
ATCCAATGAAGCGCTTGTAGCGTTAATTATAATATCTACTGGTTTGGCTTTTATTTGATCTAAACCAAAACCGCAAACTTTACCATATTTACTATATTTGCTTGCCAATTTTAGGGATTTTGATTTTGTTCGGTTTGCTACTAAAATACGTTTTGGTTGTAATTCTAGCAAAGGCATTAAGACACCCTGAGTCGTACCACCAGCACCCAGTATTAAGATGTCTTTACCTTTGATTGTTTGTTGTAAATTATTACAGAGATCGTTAACAAGACCTATCCCGTCAGTATTTTCTCCATAAAGAGTATCGTTTTCTATTTTAATGGTATTAACAGCACCTGCGGTCTTCGCATTTTGAGTGTGTTTATCAACAAGATTGAATGCTTCAATTTTAAATGGGACAGTGATGTTAAATCCTAAGGCTCCAGAATTTAAAAATTTATTAGCAGTATAAGTAAATCCATCTAGTGGCGCTAAAATTTTTTCATAACTCATTGACAGTCCAATCTGATTTGAAAATTGGGCATGAATAGTCGGCGACAAACTATGATGAATAGGATTGCCAATGACACCGTATTTGTTCATTTTTCAGCCTATTAAGTAACCTTGTCAGTCTTTTTTTCAGTAACCTTTTCAGTCGATTTTTGTTTATCGTTTGAAGTAGTATTCTGATTTCGGCTTCTATTCTGATTTCCTGAGCCTTTCTGTTTTGCAGAATTTTTCGTATTTCCAGTATTGTTGTTTTTTTCTCCTACATTCTGATTTCTATTTCGATTCTGATTTCTATTTCGATTCTGATTTCTATTTCGATTCTGATTTCTATTTCGATTCTGATTTCTATTTTGAGGTTTTGTAGATTTTTGTTGGGACGTTTCTGGTTTTTCTATAGAAAACATATCAGAAAGCTTACTCATGAACGAAACCTTTCTTTCGGGCATTTTAGTTGAAGGGCGATTGGATGAAATAACTGGTTGTTCTGGCTTTTCAAGATAATTTATTTCGTTAGGATTGATTTGAGGTTTCGATATACTTTGAAAGCTTTTATGTTCTGATCTTTTTTCACCCTTTTGTTTATTTATACTGAAGTTTGGAAAAAGCATATATTGATTAGGTAACAAGGTTATCTTAATACTATGCTTGATCTCCATTTCGTTTATACATTGTCTTTTTTCATTTAATAGATAAGTAACCACTTCAATGCTTGACTGTATTGTAATATCGTTATTAATTTTTTTGGAATTTAGTGAATCCTCAAGTTGGCGAATAATTTTAAGCGCTAGCGTAGGTATAGTTGGTGTTGTTCCACTACCATTGCATTGCGAACAGGTTTTGCCTGTTGACTCTGCTACCGAATTCTTTAAACGTTGGCGTGATAGCTCTAACAGACCAAATCTTGATATTGTTCCAATTTGAACGCGTGCGCGATCATTAGCTGTAGCTTTTTCCATAACCTTTGTGATAGCCACTCTATTTTCTTCTGAAGTCATATCGATAAAGTCAATAACAATCAATCCTCCTATATCTCTTAGCTGTAATTGAATCGCAATTTCTTCTGCAGCTTCTAGGTTTGCTTTAAGTGCTGTTTCTTCAATACTGGTGCCTCTGGTTGCCCGCGCAGAATTAATATCGATAGCTGTCAATGCCTCAGTTGTATCAAATACAATTGTTGCTCCAGATTTAAGTGTTACTTCTCTATTGAAAACACTTTTAACCTGTGATTCAACACTCATATGGGCAAACAAAGAATGCTCGGTAATATCGAAATACTTAATTCGATCTAGATAGTGTGGCATCACAAAGCTAACAAAGTCTCGTGCTTTTTGATAGGTTTCTAGGTCATCAATTATGACACTATCGGTATCCTCCCTAAGATAGTCACGCAGAGCTCTTACAGTTATATCACTCTCTTGATAAATTAGAAAAGGTTCTTCTTGATCCTTTGTTGCTGTTTTAATTGACTTCCAAAGTTGCGTTAAATGGTCTATTTCCCATTGCAATTCTTCGAGACTTTTACCTGCACCCTCTGTACGAATTATGAGTCCTGAATGCTTTCGAACTTGCAGTTTTGGTAAAAGTTTTTTTATGTCTTGTCTATCAGCTGTATTAATCTGTCTTGAGATTCCAGCACTTTTTGGGTTATTAGGGGTAAGAATCATGTAGGCTCCAGCCAAGTTGATGTAGGTACTAAGAGCAGCACCTTTAGTACCCCGCTCTTCCTTTTCAACCTGAACGATGATTTCTTGGCCTTCCTTGAGAACGTCGCTGATTGTTAATTTTTCGCCTTTGGGTTTAATACCCTCAGAAAAGAAACCTGAAACCTCTTTGTATGGCAGAAAACCATGCTTTTCTTTGCCATAATCTACAAATGCAGCCTCAAGAGATTGCTCAACCCGAGAGATTTTTGCTTTGTATATATTGCCTTTAGTTTTACGATTTAGGCTGGTTTCAATGTTAAGATCAGTTAGCTTTTGTCTCCTTACTATGGCCACCCGGATTTCTTCTTTGTGGGTGGCATTGATGATAATGTGATTCATGATAAAGTCCTATAATAACTGGACTATTGAGTACGCACAAAGCCCCAATACTAGTGTATTGAATTGGAATAAAGGGTTGATTAAAGTGATTCATCAATTATTAAATTCGGTCTTATTTGTGGCATCAATTAGCCCATAAACTACCTTAAATTTGATTGTTTTTATTAAGGTATATGTAAAAAAAATTCTTGTTGGTCGAAAATAATGTTCGACTGAGAAAGTATACCATAAATAGTCTAATCTAACCTATTTACTGATTAAGGCTACGACCGCCATCGATCTTGATTACCTGACCAGTAATGTATTTGGAATTTGTTAAAAACAAGACTGCTTGCGCGATGTCATTTGGCGACCCTTGCCTACTAAGAGGTATGCTATCTAGCATCTTTATTTTTTCTTTTTCGGATAACTGAGATTCATCTTGAGGCCAGAGGATTAAACCTGGAGAAATACCATTGACTCTGATATTGGGTGCCAATTCCTTTGCGAGTGTCTTTGTGAGCATTTTCAGTCCCGCTTTCGAAATGTTATAGATGGAAAAATTTTTCAATGGACGGTCGGAATGAATGTCAACAATGTTGACAATACTTCCCTCACTGTTTGCTAATACTTTACTTAGTCCCAAAGCAAGGAAAAAAGGCGCTCTTAGGTTAACGTTGATTATTTTATCCCAGTCCTCAATGGTGCTATTTTCTGTCAAAGTTGGGTAGAAAACAGAGGCATTGTTGACCAGTAAATCTAATGATTTTATTGTTTGAGTTAACTTTTTAATGGCTTCATAATCTCCAAGATCAGCAACTACTACTTGAGCAGAATCATCGCGCTCAGAATTAAGTTCATTACAAAGTTTCTGGGCAGTCTCTTCCGACTGGTGGCAATGAATGATAACCTTGAAGCCGTCTTCGTGAAGTGTTCTGACTATTTGAGCCCCAATTCGCACGGCTCCACCTGAAA
>CAYTIE010000054.1:0-3591 GCA_964437815.1 uncultured Flavobacteriaceae bacterium | reverse complement strand
TTTGGGGGCTTTTAGATGGAGAAGAATTTAAACTAATTCAAGTAATTGGTACAGCGGTTATACTGATAGGAGTGTATCTAGTAACAAAAAAAAAGGGCGCTTAAGAAGCACCCCCTTGTTTTGTTTATTCAAAATCTGAATCGGATGTCTGAACATTTAGTTTTGTTGAAGTCACTTTAAACTTAATTTCTTGGGGACCAACTAAAATTCTTTGAACTCCCGGGAAAAGAATGCCATCAACTTCTTGATAATCTTCAAAGTAAATTTCATTTGATATTGAATTTCCTTGAACTTCAAGTATTGTAACTTCTTTTAATTTAAGTCCAGAGATTTTAGAGTAAAAGGCTGATATATTATCAGTGATTTTTACTTCATAAACTTCCTCATCATTAACAACACTAGTACCAACTAATTCAATTGCAGAGTAGTCAAGATTTGCTTCTGTGAATAAAGCAGATTGAATTATTGCAATTTCTAATTCATCTTCTGTTATGTTAATTTTTTGACCCATCACTTCATTATAACCTTGATATTTATTGAAAACTGTTTTTTGCATAACCTGTCCCATTACAGTAATTCTGAATACAGATTGGTTTTTATCATTTTTTAAACTATATCCTTCTAATGGTGTTCCCTGAATATTGGCGGTAAATTTTGATTCTATAGAGCTTACTTCTTTTAATTTATCAAGACCACCAATTGCATTAATATAATTATCTATTACTCCTGCAACTGTTACACTTTTATCAACTGAGTAATCAGGCTTATTAGATATATTTCCATAATGATCATGGTAAACTACATCTACCTTGTTGCCCCCTAAAGATATATTCTCAAGATTATCAATTATATCTCTAATTTTTCCAGTGACAACGATTTGTGCATTATCAATTAAGAAAAACTTTTTAGAGGATTCAATTACTTCATCTTTTGTAACATTATTTAAATTACTTAGAAAAGTTTTATAAAAATCAGCAGGTAAATTTTCAGTTCTTATTGATAAAGCCTGGTTAGCAATTGTTGTTGGCTCTTCCATTGACATTGCAAAAGATCCAAAATATCCAGATTTAACATTAGATAACTCTTCATCACTTATTGGAGTGTTCCTCATTATAGCTAATTGATTGTACATCTCTACTATAGCGCTGTCTGCAACTTCTGTCCTAACTGTTGTTCTAGCCTGAAACTTTGTCTTACTTTTATAACTTGTTGGAAGACCTGAGTAGGCTCCATATGCATATCCTTTATCTTCTCTTATTACACTAAATAATCTAGATTCAGGCCCTGCACCTAAAACTCTATTTGCAACATTAGCAGAAAAATAGTCTTTATCACTAGTCTTTCTATCTATGACATTTTGAAAATTTATTTCAATATTGGAAGCATTAGGAACATCGACAACATGAATCTTTGTAATATCTGAAATACTAGGATCACTAAATTCATTAACTGATCCCTTATCAAACATTTCTTCTAAAGCAGGAGAGAATTCCCAACCGCTAAATAACTTTTTAGTTAAACTTATTGTCTTTTCTAGGTCAACATCACCAATTACAACTAGATAGGCATTGTTTGGTTTGAAATAATTATCGTAGTAGTCTTGAATATCTTGAAAGTCTATATTGGAAACAGTAGCTTCAGTGGTATACTCTGAACTAGGATGATTAGACCCATAAGCAATTACGTTTTCAACTCTTCTTGCTATTGATGCCGAATTTTTTTCATCAATTTTTAAAGCTTCAATTAGCTTTGTTTTTTCTTTTTCAAATTCTTCTTTGCTGAAAATCGGATATATAGCACCTTGAGCGAACATGGTCATAGATCTTTCAAAATATCTAGATAATGATGAAAATGATCCACCACTTGAACTATACCCCATAAAAGAACCCATAAAGTCTTTTTCCTCTATAAATTCATCTTTATTCTGATATTTATTTCCTTTACCCATATTTGCTGTTACCAAATCTTTTATTCCTGATTTAGCCTTGTCTAAAATTGGGGGGTTATCGATTATTAAAGTAGCAGAAGCTCTTGGTAATTTGTCATTAACCACTACCATAAGCGTTAAGTTATTTGATAACTTTGTTGTAATAGGTTCTTTAAATTCTATTTTTGGAGCTGGCCCTGCTTCAGGCATACTTCTGTCAATCTGTCCATATAATGAACTAAATAGAAATAATGCAGAGAATAAAACAGCTTTTTTAATTAATCCAATAATTATTATTTTTTTAAATATTTTTTTCATCATTTATTCGTTTGTTTCCGGAAGGTATTCCATTATTAATCTTTGATTCTTGTTTAAGTATTTGTTTGCAATATCTTTAATCTCTTCTCTTGACACTGATCGAAAAATATCTGCAATTTTATTTATCATTGAAGCATCACCATGAATATTATGGTAACTGGCTAAGCTTTGACTAATTCCGTTAACAGATCCAAGAGATGATACAAAAATATTCTCAAGATTATTTTGAATTTTTTGATAATCATTTTGTGAAATCATTTCTTCTTGAATTTTGTTTATTTCTATTTCAACTTCATAAATTAGATCTTCGAAACTAGTCTCACCCTGTGGTATCATTAAAATTGCAAACATACTATAATCTTCTTGTTCAAGATTGATTGCCTGCACAGCTAATGCCATTTGCTTTTCATCTACTAGTTTCTTGTATAGAATAGAGCTTTCACCGCCACTTAAATAAGTTGAAATATAGTTTAGAACTGAAGAATCTCTTTGTGTCTCAGCTGGAGTTCTGAATGCGTAAAATAGAGCAGGAATTTGAATATTAGGATCATATTCTTTCACTCTTTTTTCTTGAAAAGGCTTTTCTATAGGGACCACCTTTTTTGGTTTAGGCCCTTTATTCGGGATTTCATTAAAGTAGTCTGCAACTAAGAGCTTTGTCTCCTCAATATCAATGTCTCCTGCAATAACAAATACAGCATTACTCGGTGGATAAAAACTTTCTTTAAAGTTCATAAAATCTTCTAAGCTGGAATTGTTTAAATCTTCTTCGAGACCAATAAGTGGGGATTTGTATGGATGGACTTCAAAAAAGTTTTCCTTTAGATACGTGTAAAACCTACTATAAGGCTGATTATCTCTCTGTCTTTTTTCTTCTTTGACAGCTTCTCTTTGCACGTCAATCGTTTCCTGATCAATTATAGGGTGTAGCATTATCTCAGAATATCTCCATAGAGCAAGCTCTAGACTATTTGATGGAAGAGTTACATAATATGATGTTAAGTCAACACTAGTTGAGGCATTTCCATTACCGCCTCTTGCTCTATATATTTTAAACCATTCACCAGATTTCATATTCTTGGTTTCCTTTCCAAGCATATGTTCAAATAGGTGGGCAAATCCTTTTATGCCATAAGCTTCATCTTTTGATCCAACATGATACTGTAACACTGTTGATACAACAGGTGCTGAATTATCTTTATGTAAAATTACATGAAGACCATTATCAAGATCATATTCAATAAAGTCTACTTTTTGAGCATTACATAAAAGTGAAGAAGCACAAACAATAGTAAATAATATTTTTTTCATGAATTTTATTTTAAATGAGGCGCTAATATAATCAA
>CAYTIE010000053.1:0-3621 GCA_964437815.1 uncultured Flavobacteriaceae bacterium | reverse complement strand
AATATTACTGGAGTTATATCCCTCATTTTATACATTCGCCATTCTATGTTTATGCTTATGCTTTTGGAGATTGTTTAGTTAATTCATTATTTAATACATATGAAGTAGGACTTAAAAATTTTGATAGTAAATATATCGATTTGCTTAAAAGTGGAGGTTCTAAAAAATATAATGAATTGTTTAAACCATTTAATTTAGATTTATCAAAAAAATCTTTTTGGAAAAAAGGTTTAAGTGTTATTGAAAATTTAATTGACGAGTTGGAAACTTTGTAAATGGTAGATACTGAGTCAAGATCAATTGTAAAGCAAATTAAAAGATATGCTCAAGTTGGTGGGGTAGTTGGTAAGCTTGCGACAAAGCTAGCAAGTCAAAAATACCTAGGTGTCAAACTAGATAAAGAAAAACACGCTTTAGAAATTAGAGAAGCCCTAGGTGGAATAAAAGGACCTCTTATGAAGGTGGCTCAACTTTCAGCAACTATACCTGATCTTTTGCCAGAAGAGTATACGAAAGAATTAATGCACCTGCAATCTAACGCACCTCCTATGGGGTGGTTATTTGTCAAAAGAAGAATGGCAACTGAACTGTCACATGATTGGCAAAAACTATTTAATCAATTTGATAAAGAAGCAACTAGAGCTGCATCCTTAGGTCAAGTTCACAAAGCAGTTTTGAATAATAATAAGACAGTAGCGTGTAAACTCCAATATCCTGATATGCAATCCGCGGTGAGTGCCGACTTATCTCAATTAAAAATGATTTTTTCAATTTATCAAAGTTATAATAAAGCAATTAAGACAGATGAGGTCTACAAGGAAATAACTGAAAGATTAAATGAAGAATTAGATTATGAGAGAGAAAAGAAATTAATGAATGTATTTAATAAAATTTTTTCAAAAAATAATTTTATACATGTTCCAAAAACATTTGAAAAATTGAGTACTAAAAGATTATTAACGATGTCTTGGTTAGAAGGAAAATCAATATTAACCTATAAAGATGCCAAAAAAGAAACAAGAAACTTACTTGCAAGAAATATGTATTACGCATGGTATAAACCATTTTTTGATTATGGTGTTATACATGGTGATCCTCATTTAGGTAATTATTCGGTTCAAGAGAACTTGAGTATTAATTTATATGATTTTGGATGCATGAGAATTTTTAGATCTAAGTTTATAAAAGGTGTTATTGATTTGTATTTTGCTCTCCAAAAAAATGATGAAGCACTCGCTGTTCATGCATTTGAACAGTGGGGGTTTAACGATATGACCAAAGAAAAATTGAAAATATTAAGTAAATGGGCAAATTTTTTATATGCACCTTTAATGGAGAATAAGGTTCAAAAAATTCAAGAAAGTGACAGCGGTGTCTATGGAGCAAAGATAGCTTCAGAAGTTCATAGAGAATTAAGAAAAATTGGTGGTGTAAAACCTCCTAAAGAATTTGTATTCATGGATAGAGCGGCTGTGGGTCTAGGTTCAGTATTTATGCATCTTAGAGCTGAAGTTAATTGGTACAGAGTTTTTCATGAATTAATTGATAATTTTAATCAAAAAAATTTAACAGACAGACAACAAAACACTTTAAAATTAGTAAACCTATAATTATAAGTCCTTATGCAGATTGCTGCTTTAAAAGAAAATCATATTAATGAAAACAGAGTATCATTAACACCTGACTCTGTAAAAATTTTTCAACGTTTAAATTTAGAAGTTTTATTAGAAGATGGTGCAGGAGTCACCTCAGGATACCCAAACGAATTATATCTTGAAAATGGCGCACGTATTGTATCAAGAAAAGACTGCTTAAATGCTGATATTTGTTTGTGTGTAAGAATTCCTGAAGAAAATGATTTAAATAATCTTAAAAATGAATCTGTTTTAATAGGAATATTGAATCCTTATGAGAATAAAAAATACTTTAATACTTTAAATAATAAAAAAATTATCTCTTGTTGCATGGAGTTGATACCAAGAATTAGCAGGGCACAAAGTATGGATGTTTTATCATCACAAGCAAATTTAGCTGGTTACAGAAGTGTTATAGATGCTGCAGAACAATTTGGAAAAGCTTTTCCAATGATGATGACAGCTGCTGGACGGGTTAATCCAGCTAAAGTTATGGTTTTAGGTGTTGGAGTAGCAGGATTACAAGCAATTGCTACAGCAAAAAGATTAGGCGCAGTAGTATCAGCAACAGATGTTAGATCAACCACAAAAGAGCAAGTAGAGAGTCTAGGTGGAAAATTTATTATGGTTGAGGAAGAGGAGAACTCTGATGCTGAAACTGCAGGAGGATACGCAAAAGAAATGAGCGAAGATTATAAAAAAAAGCAAGCAAAATTAATAGCGGAAACAATTGCTAAGCAAGATATAGTTATATGTACCGCGTTAATACCTGGTAAAATTGCTCCGACTTTAATTTCTCAGGAAATGGTTGAGTCAATGCCCACAGGTTCAGTTGTAGTGGATTTAGCTGTTGAGGCAGGTGGAAATTGTCCTCTCAGTAAATTGGGACAAGTAGTTGATCATAAAGGGGTTAAGATTTTAGGTTATGCTAACGTGCCGGGCAGGGTGGCTAAGGATGCTTCAGCTTTATATGCAAAAAATATTTTTAATTTTTTAAGTTTAATTGTAAATAAAGAAAACAGTGAAATTAATTTTAATTGGGAAGATGAAATTGTTAACGCAGTTGTGTTAACTCAAGATGGTACATTAAGATTGGAGCAGTTTATATAAATGGAAGCACATAGTTCAGAAGTTTTTGTAATTGGGCTTACAGTTTTTTTCCTAGCATGTATAATTGGATATTATGTTGTTTGGTCAGTAACTCCAGCTTTGCATAGTCCTTTAATGGGAGTAACAAATGCTATATCAAGTGTTATCATAGTTGGTGCTATTCTTGCAGCAGGACCTTTTGGACACGAATCTTCTAAAGTATTTGGAATTATTGGAGTTGTACTTGCTTCAATTAATATTTTTGGAGGATTCATAGTAACATATCGTATGTTATCGATGTTTAAGAAAAAACCCAAAAAAGAAAAAAAGGCTTAAGTAATGTCAGCTAACATGGTTGCAGTTCTGTACCTTGTATCGGCTTTATTATTTATTTTCGCACTAAGAGGTTTATCACATCCAGAGTCATCTAGATTAGGTAATATATTTGGGATAATCGGTATGGTTATTGCAATTATTACTACACTTATGTTTAAATCTGTTCTTAGTTATGTAGAAATTGGTTCAGCTATTTTAGTCGGAGGAGCAATAGGTACATTTATTGCTTTGAGAATAGAAATGACTGCACTTCCTCAATTAGTGGCAGCCTTTCATAGTTTAGTAGGTATAGCTGCCGTTTTTGTTGCGGCTGCTGCATTTTATGATCCTGAAGCTTTTGGTATTGGTTATGTTGGATTGATTGGAATGAATAGTTTAATTGAAATGAGTATAGGAACCTTTATTGGCGCCATTACATTTTCTGGTTCTGTTCTTGCTTTTGGAAAACTTCAAGGAACTGTTTCTGGAAAGCCTATCGTATTTAAGTTTCAACACACAATTAATGCTTTAATTTTAATTTTTATAATTATCCTTATAATTTTATTTGTAACTAACCAATCCC
>CAYTIE010000052.1:0-3762 GCA_964437815.1 uncultured Flavobacteriaceae bacterium | reverse complement strand
TCATAACCATTTTCTGTAATTCCTATTGTATGTTCAAATTGTGCAGATAAAGATTTATCTTTTGTAACAGCAGTCCAGCCGTCATTAAGGATTTTTACACCAAATTTTCCTGCATTGATCATTGGCTCAATAGTAAATGTCATACCAGGTTTTATTTCCATTCCAGTATTTTTAGATCCATAATGTAAAATATTTGGTGGTTCATGGAATGTTGTACTTATTCCATGACCACAAAAATCTCTTACAACTGAAAAACCTTTTTCTTCAACATATGATTGAATTTCATGACCTATATCTCCAAGTTTAATTCCAGGTTTTAAAATTTTTATTGCTCTCATCATAGACTCATAAGTTGCATCTATTAGATTATTTAATTTTACTGGAGTTTTTCCAATACAAAACATCCTACTAGTATCACCGTAATGTTCATTTACAATTGCAGTAACATCTATATTTAATGCATCACCTTCTTCAAGAACTCTTTCTTCCGAAGGTATACCGTGACAAACAACGTGATTAAGCGATGTACATAAAGATTTTTTAAAACCCCTATAATATTGTGGAGCAGAGTAGCCACCATTATCTCTAATAAATTCATACCCAAGTTTATCAATAGAAGCAGTTGATACACCTGCTTTAATATTTTCAGTAAGCATGTCTAAAGTTTTTGAAGCTAGTTTACCAGCAACTCTCATTTTTTGAAATTTTTCTGTATAGTCACTCATTAATAATCTTTAGTTTTTTTTCTATAAATATTTTTTTAGTACTTATCTTACACCTATAAGCTAAAAAATTAACACCTGCTTTTTTCGCAATAAGATAATTTTTATAATACTCATTATCAATATCTCTAGCTATTTTAAAATATTTCATATTTTGAATCTGAACTAAAAATATCAAATAAGATTTATAACCTTTTTTTATGGCATCAATAAGAGTAAGCAAATGTTTAGAACCCCTTGATGTTACAGCATCTGGGAATTCAGCAGTTTTTTTATCTCTAAATAAAGTAACGTTTTTGACTTCAACAAAACTTTTTTTTTCATTTTTTTCTAGTAAGAAATCAAATCTTGTATCTTTGTTAAAAAAAACTTCTGGTCTAATTCTAGTATTATTCTTAAGTTCTTTGATTAAATTATTTTCTAATGCATGATAAACAATTTTATTTGCAAAGTGAGTATTAACACCAATTAAATTTTTTCTGCTTTTTATTATTTCCAGACTGTACTTAAGTTTTCTTTTTGGATCATTATTTTGAAGTAAATATACTTCATTTCCTTCATCCAACAATCCCTTCATTGATCCTGTATTTGCACAATGTGCAGTCACAATTTTTTTGTTAACAAGTACATCAACAAAAAATCGTTTATACCTTTTAATAAGTTTACCTTTTATTAGTGATTTGAATGATTTCATTCATCAACTTTATAATTATAGTGAAAAAAATAACAATATTTAAAATTAAATAGTATATTCATTTTTCAAAATATTTAAAAAATTAATTTAATTAGTTAAGATATAATGAGTAAAAATATTTGCAAAATTTGTGGAGAAAAAGGAAAAATACAAATAAATAAAAATGATTTCTTTTTAAGAACAGACTCTTCAGATAAGAAATTAATAGAATATAAAAATTTTGTATGTGTTAATTGTGGAAATATTTACCATTATCCTGATATTAATAATAAAAAACTCATAAAACATTATCAAACAAGTTACAGAAACACAGATTCAATAATTAATTTAGATAAAAGTAATATTGATTTACCAATTAGATTTGACTGGACAACAATGAGCTTCCATAGGTTTCATGCATTTTATGAAATCATAAAAAATAATAAAGTTATAAAAAATTATAAAAAAATAAAGATACTAGATTATGGATGTTATCAAGGTGCTTTTTTATATTCATGTAAAAAAATTTTTAATTTTAAAACTTTTGGTACAGATTTTAATAAGGAAGGATTGAATTTAGCAAAATCAGTATTTATGGTTGATGAAGTTTTTCAAACAAATGATAATTTTTTTAAAAAAAAAAATAAAGTAGATATTATATCTTTACTTCATGTATTTGAACATCTTTCAGACCCAGTAAACTTTTTGGTGAAAATAAAAAAGAATATTTTAAAAAAAAATGGCTTGTTATATTTAGAAATACCAAATCCATTCGCTAACCCATTAAACGATCCAACACATTTAAATTTATATTCAGCTGAAACAATTAGATATATTCTTGAGAGTTGTAATTATAAAGTTTTAAATATAGAACTAAGAGGACTATATAAGCGTGGAGTTCTATTGCGTAACAGTGGAAATCTTAATTTACATATCCTGGCTCAATCTATAAATGAAAAAAAACCTAATTTTAATAAAATCATGATTGGCAAAAAAGTTTATTCAGAACTATTGAAGGAAAGAAAAATTATTGGTTTAAGAATATTTCTCCAACAATTAAAATATTTATTTAGTTCAATATTGAAAACAACATATAGCTTTGTATTTTTAATTTTAAATTATTTTTTTTCTAATTTTGCGGTAAAATTACATAATTTTTTAAAAAGCACTTTGAAATGATTTCTGAACTAAATACTAATAAACTTAAAATAGTAGATAAAATCTTAAAACCTTATCCTTTAATTATTTATTCAAATTTATTAGATATTGATCATATTAACTCATTACAGAAATCATTATCTGATGAAACTACAACTTTTGATAAAATTGTTATGGGTAATCGTAAAACAATTTTAAAAGGATCACCAAACTTTATTAATTTTGTAAAAAAATCACATTCAGCAGAAAAAGTTTTTAATTTTTTTGAAAATAAGGATGTTTTTGATTTCTTTTATAAAAATTTAGAAGATTTGAACAAAAATAACAAAGAATATTTTTATCCAAACTTTAAAAGATTTAAATATTTAAAATTTTACAATAATAAAAATAGAAACCTTTTTTTTAAGATAAAAAATAGATTATTAAAGATTTCATCTAAAATTATGAGTGAAAATAAAGTATACTGTGATTTAGATTTTTCTATGGCTGGATTTGGTTATGAAAGAGAGCCTCATCACGATAAAGAAAATAGAATTTTAAATTTTTTGTTTTATATTAATGATTTTGATAGTTCAGATGGTGGTAATTTCCAAATATTTGATTATAAAGAAAAACCTGAATTTTATTTTAGACAGCCAGTAACAGATAATGTTTATGAGCTAAAAAAAATACCTCCTAAACAAGGTCATTTGATAACTTTTTTATCAACACCTGACTCAATTCATGGAGTAGATAAAATTATTTCAAATAATAAAAAAAGATATTTTTTTTATGGAAGTTATACTTCCTTAGAAAAAGTAGATTGGAAATTAAGATAGTAAAATATTATGAAAGTTAAGGCTGCTATATTAATCATCGGAAATGAGATTTTATCTGGTAGGACACAAGATACAAATACTTCAACTATAGCTACTTGGTTAAATTCAATTGGTGTTAAGGTAAATGAAGTAAGAGTTATTCCAGATGTTGAAAAAACTATTGTAGAGTCATTAAATCTACTTAGAAAAACAAACGATTATGTTTTTACCACTGGTGGTATTGGCCCAACTCATGACGATATAACAGCCGAATCAGTTTCAAAGGCATTTGGATTGAGATATGAAATTCATAAAGAGGGTTATAAAATTCTAGAGTCTTACTATAAGCCGGGTGAGTTTAATGAAGGTAGACAAAAAATGATTTGGATGCCAAAAAATGCAAAATTAATAT
>CAYTIE010000051.1:0-4143 GCA_964437815.1 uncultured Flavobacteriaceae bacterium | reverse complement strand
GTTTTATTACTTCAAAATAAGTAATACCTAACATTTCAGCTATAATAAATGCTGCTGCACCCATTATAGGCGGCATGATTTGGCCATTAACTGATGCAGCAACTTCTATTGCTCCTGCTTTAACTGCAGGAAAACCAGTTTTTTTCATAATAGGTATTGTGAAAGTTCCTGTGGTAACAACATTTGCAATAGATGAACCACTAATCATACCGGTCAATCCTGAAGCCATGATAGACGCTTTTGCTGGTCCTCCTCTAAATCTTCCTACTAAAGCTATGGCAAGACTAAGAAAATATTTACCGCCTCCTGCATAATCCAACATGGAGCCAAATAAAACGAATAAAAAAACAAAACTGACAGATACAGAAATAGGAATTCCAAATATAGCTTCACCACCAAACCAATGATAACCTACCAATCTTTTTAACGATAAGCCTTGATGAGAAATTAACTCTGGCATTGATTGACCAAAAATGGAGTAAATTAAAAAAATAGAGGCTACAATAACTAAAGGTGTTCCTATAGCTCTTCTTGTTGCTTCTAGTAGAAGAGTAATACCAATAAAACCAATGACTAATTCTGTTGGAAAATCATAAAATGTACCAAATATATTAATTGGTTGTTTTAGAAGAATGCCATTTCTATAAACAAGATTTTCATAATTATAAAAAAGATAAAACGTAACAAAAACAGAAAGAATTGCTAAAAAAATATTCAAGAAATCAAATTGTTTCTTTCTATTTTTTTTATAAAAAGGAAAAGATAAAAAAGCTAAAAATAAACCGAAACCTAAATGAATAGCTCTTGCTGGTACATCAATAAATACACCAAATCCAACCATGAAAGGAAATGGTGAAGCATACCATAATTGAAATAAAGACCATAGAAAAGCAATGGAAGCAACAAATTTAAGTTGCCATCCCGCTAGGATACGAGCTCTTCCTTCTGTCTCTTCTACTACCTGATTTACTTTTTCTAATTTCATAATACAAAAAAACCCGCCCTAAATTCAAGGCGGGTTCTATTAATCATAAATTAAAATTACATCCAACCCTGTTCTTTATAATATTTTACAGCTCCGTCGTGTAAGGGTGCCGATAAACCATTAGAGATCATTTGTTTTGGATCTAGGTTTGTAAAAGCTGGATGAAGTTTTCTAAAATCATCTAGATTTTCAAAAACTGCTCGCACAACTTCATACACAATATCATCACTTACACTTGCGCTTGACACAAAGGTAGCCATAACACCAAATGTAGTAGCATCATTTGCTTGTGATTTGTAAAAAGTTCCTGCTGGAATATTTGCAAAAGCATAATATGGATTATCATTTACAAGTTTTTGCTCTGCAGCAGAATCAAGATTAACAAAAGAAGCACCACAGCCATCAATTGCTTGTCCGATTGCTCCATTTGGAACACCTACAGTGTAGGCAATAGCGTCAACCTTACCATCACATAGTGCATTAACTTGCTCAGAAGAAGTTAATTCAGTTGCTTGTTTAAAATCATCAACACTCATTCCTCTAGCTGCCATTAAAACTTCCATTGTTCCTCTTTGACCAGAACCTGGATTACCTATGTTAACGGTTTTGCCTTTTAAATCATCCCAAGAAGATATTCCTGAATTTTTTCCAGCAATTAATTGGAATGGTTCAGGATGAACAGAAAATACAGCTCTCAAATCTCCATATTGATTCCCCTCCCATTTAGAAGATCCATTGACTGCATGATATTGCCAATCAGATTGTGCCACGCCAAATTGAAGTTCGCCTTCTTTTATTTGACCAATATTATAATTTGATCCACCTGTTGAAGGAGCAGCGCATCTCAGTCCATGCTTACGACCACTTTTTCTTCCTTCTGCAGCTTCTTTATGAACCATACGGCATACTGAGTTTCCAACAACAAAGTAAACACCTGTTGGACCACCAGTACCAATTGATATAAATTCTGCAGCACTAACAGAAACTGTTGGAACACTGAATGTTGCTACAACTGCTAATGATGCAAATAATGATAATATTTTCTTCATTTTACCTCCCAAAAATAATTATAAAAAAATACTAATAATTTATAGAGATAAATAAAGAAAATTAATAAATTATTAGTTATGATAAGTCTTAATAATGAAAATTAATGCTAATATTCATAAAGTTAAAACGTCAGCAACACTAGAAATTAATGAAAAATCTAAATTTCTAGAGAAACAGGGAAAGAAAATATATAAATTTGGTTTAGGACAATCCCCCTTTCCCGTTCCTAAAAATATAGTTAAAGAATTAAAAAAAAATTCTCATCAAAAAGATTATTTAAATGTTTCAGGTTTAGAAGGTTTAAGAATAGTAATTTCAAAATGCCATTCAAAAAAAAATAAATATAACTATACAGATGATAATATTTTAATAGGACCAGGATCTAAAGAATTAATTTTTCAAACGCAATTAGTCCTTAATTGTGATCTATTATTACCTTCACCAAGTTGGGTTTCTTATGAACCACAAGCAAAAATTTTAAATAAAAAAACAATTTGGATTAAAACTTATAAAAAAAATAAATGGCATCTAACAGGAAATGATCTAGAAAAGGTTTGCAAAAAATCAAAAAAAAGTAAATTATTAATTCTTAATTCTCCTAACAACCCTTCTGGCACATCGAGTGAACATCTTAAACAAATAGCTAAGATAGCAAAAAAACATAAAGTAATTATTATAGCAGATGAAATTTATGCTGAACTTGATTTTTCCGGTACCTACAAATCAATAGCTCATTATTATTCTGAAGGCACAATTATATCTTCTGGTCTGAGTAAATGGTGTGGTGCTGGTGGATGGAGAATTGGAACTATGATTTTTCCAAAAAAATTATCTTACATTAAGGATGCAATTAGAAATGTTGCCAGTGAAACTTTTACTTCTGTAAGTGCCCCTATACAATTTGCTGCAATAAAAGCTTATTCTAAAGATCATCAAAATTTTTTAAATAAATCAAGAAAAATTTTAAAATTTATCAGTGAATATATTTATTCAGAATTTATATCTAAAAACATAGAGTGCGTAAAACCTGATGGAGGTTTTTATATGCTGTGTGATTTTAGTAAAATCAAAAAAATTAAAACATATAAATTTAAAAACTCACAAGAAATGTGTAATAAAATCCTATCTGAAACTGGTTTTGCAATGTTGCCAGGAAGTGATTTTGGTTTAAAAAAAAATAAACTAATAACAAGGATAGCTTTTGTTGATTTTGATGGGGCAAAAGCACTACAGGAATTTCAACTTTTTAACAAATCTACATCAAATATAATAATGAAGAAATTATTCCCAAATATTTTTAATGGTGTAAAGACATTACTAAAATGGTTAGATATTTAAAAAAAAAATGGTTAAAATCACTGAAATTAAAATAAAGCTTAAAAATATATATGAAAGTTTATTTTCTTCATTTTCAAATAAACAAGAAATAGAAAAAGAGAATATTATTAAAGAAGAAGTTTTAAAAAGTGATGAATTACAGAAAAAATTAGCTCTATTAGTCTCAAATATTTCTGCAATAGACCAGATAGATTTAAAAAATATTGAATATAAAAAGATGGATAAAAGTTCTGAAAAAGATTTATTTACATCTTTCCGCCTTGATTTTCACACCAAACAAGAATTAGAGCAATTTAAAGAAAAATATCATCATATCCTCCTTTAATTATATTAAAGATTTCCCTGATACAAAAAATAGTAAGTTTTAACACAATAAAAAAAACCCCTGTAAAAAGTTAGGGGTTTTTATATCTTCGGCTCATCACCTAATGCGAGGCCTTTTAAAAAAAGGTCTGCTTAAATATAAGTTGTTTTGCTTTGGTTGTGGACACGACCCTTAATGTGTTGGTGGATTCATTTATTAAATCTCCTTAATAAATAGATATGCTTACTTTTATAAAAATACAAATTAAAAATAATAAATATTATTTTTTTATAAAAACTAAATATTGCAACATAAATTTTATAAAATAGTGGAAACAAAGGAAATAAAAAAGATTGATTTAAAACGAACTCATACTATTATACACAAAAAAAATTAATCTAATTTTTTTTGATTATCTAACCTGTATTTTTCATTGCTGCTGATAAACCTGAAATTGTAGTTAGAA
>CAYTIE010000050.1:0-4361 GCA_964437815.1 uncultured Flavobacteriaceae bacterium | reverse complement strand
CAAGTTACAGTAGAATTGTTAATCATATAATAAATTACTATGAGAATGATAAAAGTTTATCAAATTATTAATATCTTAAATAAAAAACCAATTAATGTCTAGAGTATTATTCATATTACTATTATCTATTTCTTTTTCTTTTGGTCAAGATTATTTTATAGTTAATGATGGTGTAAAAACAAAAGAATATCAGTACGTGGCATTTACTAATGGGAAAATTCATACTAAATCTGGTATTATTGATAATGGTATACTTTTAATTAAAGATGGAGAAGTTACTTCAGTAGGAACAAATGTTGAAATACCTGATAACACTATAATTCATAACCTAAATGGGAGCTACATATATCCCTCCTTTGTTGAATTAAACTCTTCATTTGGGATAAAAAAAATCTCTAGATCGGGATTTGCTAGAAGTTCTCAATATGAACCTTCAAGGGATGGATACTATTGGAATGACCATATACTTAGTGATTATAATAGTTTAAATGACTTTAAGTATAATAAAGGTGAGGCTAAACAATTAAGGGATATAGGTTTTGGAGTAGTTAATACTCATAATCCAGATGGAGTTCATAGAGGAACTAGTATTGCTGTTGCATTAATTGATAATCAAAATGAATCATATAGGATGATTTCTCAAAAAGTGGCAGAACATTTTTCATTTACTAGAAGTTTAAGATCAAATCAATCCTACCCAAGTTCAGTTATGGGTTCTATTGCACTTATTAGACAATTACATTACGATGCAGATTGGTACTCCCAAGGAGTTGCCAATAATAAAGATCTGGCTATTGAAGCTTTAATTGAAAACAGAGGATTACCTAAAATATTTGATGCAAATGATAAACTGAATGTCTTAAGAGCTGCAAAATTATCAAAAGAGTTAAACCTTAATTTTATTATAAAAGGTTCTGGGAAAGAGTATGAAAATGTTAGAGAAATAAAGAATTTTAATAATCTATTAATTATTCCCGTTAACTATCCAAACGCATATGATGTTTCAAACCCCCACTTAAATAAGAGACTTTCAATAAATCAATTAAGATATTATAACCAAGCTCCTGCAAACTTATCTATTCTTGAAAAGAATAATATTAATTTCTCTATTACTTCTTCAGATTTGACAAGTAAAAAATCTTTCCTAAGTAATATTAGAAAAGCTATTAAATATGGGTTAAGTGAAAAGAAAGCTTTAGAATCACTAACTACTATTCCTGCAAAAGCGATTGGAATGGGTGATAAAATTGGAGCTATTGATAAAGGCTATTATGCAAACTTTATTGTAACCTCTGGACCTATATTTGATGAAACAACAATAATATATGAGAATTGGGTTAAAGGGCAAAAACATCTTATAAATAATAGGAAAATTGTAAATATTGATGGCAATTACAATCTTAATATAAATAATAGAGATTATGAGGTTTCATTAAATAATAGTCAAAAAAAGATATCTACAAGTATTCTAAGAGATTCCATAAAAATAAATTCTAAAATATCTTATAAGGATGACTGGTTATACGTAACAATTTTTGATAATATTAATGATAAAACTTCTTTTTCTCAACTCTCTTCAAAAGTGGAAAATAAATCCGAATTAGTATTTACTGGAATTGATTTTGAAGGAAATAACTTTTCATCAAAAATGACATTTCTTTCTGAAAATAAAAAAAAGAAAAATACAACTAAAAAAGAATCTAAAGTAGAGATTTCACCTATTACCTATCCTAATGTTGGTTATGGTTTAAAATCCCTTCCAACTCAAGAAAATATTCATTTTTATAACGCGACACTTTGGACAAACGAAGATGAGGGAATTCTTAATAATAGTGATATACTAGTTAGTAATGGAGAAATTATTGAAATAGGTCAAAATCTAAAAACTCCTAGTGGTTTCAAAAGAATCGATGCTTCTAATAAACACATTACCTCTGGTATTATTGACGAACATTCTCATATGGGGGCATCAAGTATTAATGAAGGTGGGCATAATTCATCTGCAGAAGTTTCAATAATGGATGTTATCAACCCTGATGATATTAATATTTATAGAAATTTAGCAGGAGGAGTCACTACAGTTCAAATCCTTCATGGATCTGCTAATCCTATAGGTGGTCAATCAGCTATAATTAAATTAAAATGGGGTTCTAAAATAGATGAAATGTTTTTTCCAAATGCTGACCCATTTATAAAATTCGCTTTAGGAGAAAATGTTAAACAATCTAATTGGGGAGGTAGCAGGTTTCCCCAAACTAGAATGGGAGTTGAACAAGTATTTATAGATCATTTTGACAGAGCTAAAGAGTACGGAGATAAATGGGAAAAATATAACTCACTTAGTAATAGACAAAAGGCAAGAACTATAAAACCTAGATATGATGAGGAAATGGAGACTCTATGGGAAATACTTAAAGGTGAAAGGTTTGTTACAAGTCACTCATATGTTCAAAGTGAAATTAACATGCTAATGAAAGTTGCAGAAAAGTTTAATTTTAGAATAAACACTTTCACTCATATTCTTGAAGGATATAAAGTTTCAGATAAAATGTTTGAACATGGTGTTGGAGCTTCAACATTTTCAGACTGGTGGGGTTATAAATATGAGGTTAACGATGCTATACCATATAATGGAGCAATAATGCATAATGTAGGAGTAACTGTAGCATTTAATTCAGATAGTGCTGAATTATCTAGAAGACTTAACCTTGAGGCTGCAAAAGCAGTTAAATACGGGGATGTTTCAGAAGAAGAGGCCTGGAAATTTGTAACATTAAATCCAGCAAAACTTCTACACTTAGATGATAAAGTAGGAAGTTTAAAAGTTGGAAAAAATGCTGACATAGTTGTTTGGAGTGGTCATCCTATGTCAATATATACCAAAGCTGAAAAGACAATGATTGACGGTGCGTTTTACTTTGATACAGATACACATCAAAATAAAAACGAAGAAATTAAAAATGAGAAGGAATATATTATAAATAAAATGTTGAATGAAAATAAAAGTGGAGGAGGTTCTTCAAATTCTGGTCCATTTAGAAGACCTACAATAGAAATACAAAAAGAATTTAACTGTGAAACGATTGATTAATCATATGGAAAATAGAAAATTGTTAATTATTGGGATATTACTATTAGCAAACAGTTTGATAGCTCAACAAACTCCTGCAAAAAATCAGTCTCAGTCTATTCTAATAGTAGGGGCTACTGCACATATTGGGAATGGAAATGTAATTGAAAATAGCTTTATTGGTTTTGAAAATGGAATAATTAACCTTGTAACATCAGAATATGAACTAGATAATAATAATTATGACACTATAATTAATGCTTCTGGTAAACATGTATATCCAGGCTTTATAGCTTTAAATTCAAATCTTGGTCTGGTTGAAGTGAATGCTGTAAAAGCATCAGTTGATGATGATGAATCAGGAGATTTTCTTCCAAACGTTAGATCAATAATCGCATATAATGCTGAATCAAAAGGAGTAGAAAGTATGAGGCCAAATGGCGTACTGTTAGCACAAATAACTCCAAATGGAGGAGTTATTCCAGGAAGTTCTTCTGTTGTTCAACTTGATGCATGGAACTGGGAAGATGCAGCTATTTTATTCGACGAAGGAATACATTTAAACTGGCCAACGCCATACAGTTTTGGAAGATGGTGGCTTGGAGAGGACAGAGGTTTAAAACCAAACCCTAACTATGTTAATCAGATAAAAAAAATTGAAGAATTCTTTAAGAAGTCTAAAGCGACGATGAATATTAATTCATCAATGAATCTTAAAAGTAAAGCAATGAAAGGAATTTTTGACGGAGATAAAACACTTTATCTTCATGCTGATGATGAAAAAGAAATAATTGATGGAATTACTTTTTTAAAAAAGAATAGTATTAGTAAAATAGTATTAGTTGGAGGTACAGGGTCAGAGAGTATAATAAATTTCCTAAAAGAAAAAAATATACCTGTTATTTTAACTCAACCATATAGACTTCCAACGGAAGCTGACACTGATCCTAGAGATACGTATAAAATTGCCTATAAACTTGTTAATAGTGGTATTTTAGTATCTATAAACCCAAATGGGACAGGTCAAGAAAGAGTTGCTACTAGAAATCTACCTTTTTATGCAGGAAGCTTTTCTTCATATGGTTTAGACAAGGAGGCGGCTTTATCTCTAATAACACTTAATGCAGCAAAAATTTTACATTTAGATCATAGATTAGGTTCTATAGAAGTTGGTAAAGATGCTACTTTATTTATATCAGATGGAGATGCCTTAGACATTATGGGAAATAATCTTACAAAAGCTTATATATCAGGAAGGGCAATTAGTCTTGAGACTCATCAGACTATGCTT
>CAYTIE010000049.1:0-4638 GCA_964437815.1 uncultured Flavobacteriaceae bacterium | reverse complement strand
CTGATTCAAGATCTGTAATCAAATGGCTATATGAAAAGCCAACAAAGGTTAATGATGTAAAAAGATTTAATTTAACTCAAGGGTATTTAATTGGTATAGTTAAATCAATAAACAAAGAAAGATTGCCTGAATTAGTTGATGTATCTGATGATGTTAAAAGTGAGATTATTAAGACAATAAAATTTGATTATTTAAAAAAGAATTATAAAAACCCATCTATTGAATCAATAAAAGAAAATTTCAATGTTGAAATTCAAAGGGCTACAGCTATTACTCAATATGATCCTGTTCTTGTTGGAGCAGGAGCTGAACCATATATTATAGGAGCTGCTTTTGCTTTAGAACCTGGAGAAGTTTCAAGTTTATTATTAGGTAATAATGGAATTTATATTATTGAATCTATATCAAAAGAAGTGGCTGAAAATTTGAGTTTAGATGCTGCTATATCAAGGTCAATGACAGATAGAGAAATTGAAAGAATTTCCTCTCTTATCCCAGAGGTTCTAGAGTCTAGTGCCGAAATTATAGATAATCGAAGCTTTTATTATTAACCATTTCATCATAGGTGAAAATTTTATTGAATCCTTTACTAAAAAAATAAGAAGAGGGATTTGATGTACTTGAAGATAATATAAAGTCTCCTCCCCATGCTCCAAGATTTTTAATTGAACCTTCGAAATCATAGAATAATTCCTTTTTTATAGTTTCTCTCTTTAAGATAGAGGATAAGATTTCTTCATGAGAATCTAATAATAAGTTAAATTCTTGTTGACTTTTAGTTTTAATAATTTGTTTTGAAATAGAAGTTACTTTATCAATATCAGAATCCGATATTTTAAGATTACGATAGCTTGTAATTTCTTTACCTGAATCTTGTTTTTTATTTAAATAAATAAAATAGAGGTTATTTTTAAATGAGGGATTAAATTCAACTTTTTGTATAACTCTTTTTCCATTATTAAGACTATATAAAATAGGATAGTTAACCTTAGAACACGCTATATCATATCCGCTACCTCCAAATGTTTCATTTAAAATGATGTAAGGATCAACATTTGCTAATTTTGATAAATTAGATATCAGAGTTGACGAGCTTCCTAATCCCCAATCTTTATCAAAGTTTAATTTTGTCTCAATTTCATAACCATTTTTATTTAAAAATTCAGAATTATGATTTCGAATAGATTTAAGTATCTGAGTAAGTTTCTTACAAACAGTAGAGTCTGAAGACTGAATTACTTTAAAATTATTCTTATCAATTATTGCACTAAACCAAATCTTGTTTTTTAAGTCATAACTATTCCATTTAATAAGATTATCATTAGTCTTTTTGTAATTTAATGATTGACCGCAACTTAATGGTAATGCTAATGCTTCAGCACCATTGAGAACTAGATACTCTCCTGTAATCAGTAATTTTCCATTACTAAATAACTTCATAAAGTTAATTTGAATTTAAAAAGTCTTGTACAGACTTATTATTTATTTCTTTTTCTTTAAAGAAATCTATAGCATTATTAATTTGATTTCCACTAGCATTATTTTTTTTTAATAAATTAATTAAATGCATTTTCATATGACCTTTCTGTATACCTGTTGTTATTAAAGATTTAATTGCAGCAAAATTTTGAGCTAGTCCAGCTACTGCAACTATTCCCATTAAATTTGATGAGTTTGGATTTCCAAGTATTTTATGTGATAATTTAACCAAAGGATGAAGATCGATTATACCTCCAACAGTTCCTATAGCTATAGGAAGTTTAACTTTAATTGTAAAAATATTATTATAAATAGAGCACTTAGTTAATCCTTTATATTCTCCATCTTTACAAGCATATGAGTGAACAGAAGCCTCAACTGCTCTAAAGTCATTACCAGTAGCAATTAAAACTGAATCAACACCATTCATTATACCTTTATTATTAGTTACAGCTCTTCCAAGATCTATGTTGGCAATTTCAACTGCATGAAAGTATTTATCTGCAAACTCATTACCACTTAAACCATTTATATTTCCAATTTCATCTATTTTGCATTCCGCCTTTGCTTCAACAACACAATTAGGGGTGGAATTAGATAAAATAGACATTATGATATTTATTTCTTTCTCTTCTTCTGTTAATTCATTAGAGATTTTTATCTCCTCAGTTAATATTTTTGTAATATTCTCTAAGCAAGAATTTATATAATTAGCACCCATCGAATCAATAGTATTAAAAGAGATAGAAAGTTGATAATAATTATTGTATTCATTGGATTTATCAATAAGATTAATAGAATTAATCCCACCCCCACGTTCTTTCATTTTTAACGAAATTGATGAAGTTGAATCAATTAGCTTATCCTTATTATCATTAATAAAACTATTTATCTTTTGAGAATCGCCTTTAAATAAAAAGTGAATTTGTCCAATTTTTTCTTTACTGATTACTTTAGCAGTAAAACCTCCTTTATCATACCAGAATTTAGCAGAATTAGATGCAGCAGCAACTACAGAGCTCTCTTCTATTACCATTGGGAGACAATAATTATTATTATTAATAAGAAAATTAGGTGCTATAGAGAAAGGTAAATAAAAGTTTGAAAGAGTATTTTCAGAAAATGTATCATGTATTGACTGAATGTTAATATCAGTATTTAAATATTTATCTAATATTTCTATATCCTCTTTAGAACTATCTAAATAATTAGAGCAAATCCATTCAATTTTTTCTTGTTTAGAAAGTTTTGAAAAACCAATTATTTTTTTTGACATAATTTTCTTTTCTTTATGTAAATATAAGGTAAATGAATCTCAATTTAGTTTATCTTTTATTACTCAAATAATAAATATGAACTACCTTTTTAACGGAGACGAAATAAATCAAAAAACTATCCTAGGTCATCCCTCAGGACTGTTTACATTGTTTTTTACTGAGATGTGGGAACGTTTTTCTTATTATGGGATGAGAGCTATCCTTGTTTTATTTTTAGTTTCCTCTATGGCTGATCAAGGATGGGGTTGGGAAAGAGCAGATGCCCTTAAGCTTTATGCTTGGTATACAGGATTAGTTTATATAACCCCTATTTTTGGAGGTATTATAGCAGATAAATATTTAGGTTATAGAAAAGCAGTAATTATTGGGGCCTTATTAATGACACTAGGGCATGCTTCAATGGCTTTAGAAGTTTTTTATGACTTTTATTTATATGTTGGACTTAGTTTCTTAATTATCGGAAACGGATTTTTTAAGCCAAATATTTCATCAATTGTTGGACAATTATATAAAGATGATGGAAAAATTAAAGATGCTGCTTATACAATTTTTTATATGGGTATAAATGCTGGAGCATTTTTAGGAATCCTACTATGTGGTTATATAGGAGAGACTGTAAATTGGCATTATGGTTTTGGACTAGCAGGAATCTTCATGTTTTTTGGAATGTTACAATTCCACTATGGACAAAATATATTTGGGAATATAGGTTTATCTAAAAATCTCTCAGTTGATAAAGAAAATATTGAAGAAAATGACTGGGACGGAAAAATTGGATCTTCTGTTTCAAAAAAAGTTATAACTGATAGGCTTTTAGTTATAGGGATATTTTCTTTTGTTACAATCTTTTTCTGGTGGGGATTTGAACAGTCTGGAGGAAGTATGACAATTTTTGCAAATGATTATACAAATAGAGATTTAGTGGGCACAGGTGCGCTTATTTTTAAAATAATTAATACACTACTAACTGTTGTCCCTATGATAATACTTACTATTATTTTATTTATGTTATTTAAAAATACTTTTGCAAAGTATATGATTTCAAACTTATTTTTAGGTACTAGTTTTTTAATTATCTGGGCTATTGTTATTTGGATGCTGCTTAGAGAATTTAGCAACTCTGAAACTGAAGTTCCTGCTTCATGGTTTGCTATATTAAACTCATTCTTTATAATTGTATTTGCACCCGTTTTATCAAAAATTTGGCAAACTAAATATAATCCTTCAGGGCCTGTGAAATTTGGAATTGGATTATTTCTCCTTGCAATTGGTTTTGCTATACTTTCTTATGGTTCTATTAATATACCTCTTGGAGCTGTTACAGCTTCCCAGAGTATGATTTTCTTAATCTTAGCTTATTTATTTCATACACTTGGAGAGTTATGTGTTTCACCAGTAGGGCTTTCTTATGTTAGTAAACTTGCTCCTAAAAATTTAGTCGGTTTAATGTTTGGTGTTTGGTTTGTCGCAAACTTTATAGCAAACTATAGTGCTGGAATTACAGGTAGTTATATAGATCCTATTGTTGATGAATACGGAATGGCATCGTTCTTTTTAATTTTCACTATACTTCCTGCTATTGTAGGTATTTTAATGATTCTTTCCAGTAGGAAAATTGTTAAAATGATGCATGGAATTGAATAGTGCTTTACTTAATGATTAGCTCCACAGTTTTTTTAGATGGGTTTTCTTTATAGAGCATGTTGATTAAATCATTATATGAATTAATTAGTTGTGATTTATTATGTTCTTTCAAGATTTTATTGAGACTACTCTTTAAACTATTTGAATTTAAGTCTCCTTGAACTAATTCATCAACTACTTTACTATTAAGAATAAGATTCACTAAAGATATATACTTAATATTTACTAACATCTTACT
>CAYTIE010000048.1:0-5032 GCA_964437815.1 uncultured Flavobacteriaceae bacterium | reverse complement strand
TTTCTTTATTATTAGAGATTGAATTTTTAAAATCAACACTTGCTAAAGAAAAGCTAGAAACAGCTTTTTGGTTATTTGGTATATCAAAAAGCTTATTTTCTTTTTTTTCAACTACACTTTCAGTTTGATGTTTATCAATATCAACAATAGATGTAAAATCTTTAGTTGATATCAGAAAGTTTTTTTTTTTGTCCATTCTAGATGAGGCAAGTCTTAATAAGCATAATTCAACATGTATTCTCTCATCAGTTATTTTTTTATAATTGATTTCAAAATCATTAATTATATCAATCATTCCAATTATTTCATCAATTTCCATTTTTTTTCCAAATTCTTCATATTTTAATTTTATGGACTCACTATAGATTGAAATTTTTTGACTATCTGAAAATTTTGAAATAAGCATTTCTCTGTAGTGTCTTGATAATCCACCGATAAAACTTAATCCATCAAAACCTTTATTAACAATTTCATTGTATTTTGATAATATATCAGGTATAGAACTTGATAAAATTAAATCTGAAAAATCAAAATATGTATCTAAATCTAAAGTATTAAGGTTAATAGAGACTTCACTTAGGGAAAGCTTACCATTAGTAAATGTAACTAGTCTATCAAACATAACTAAAGCATCTCTCATTGCTCCATCAGATTTACTAGCAATTAGGTTTAATGCTTCTTCTTCAAATTCAATTTTATTTTCCTTGCAAATATTTTTTAGTGATTCTTCTATTTGAACTTGATCGATTTTTTTAAATTCAAAAATTTGACACCTAGACAAAATTGTTGGAATTATTTTATTTTTTTCTGTTGTTGCTAAAATAAATATTACGTGTTTAGGAGGTTCCTCAAGAGACTTTAAAAATGCATTAAAAGCTTGCTTTGATAACATATGTACCTCATCAATTATATATACTTTATACTTTCCAATTTGAGGAGGAATTCTAAATTGATCAATAAGCGTTCTTATGTCTTCTACTCCAGCATTATTTGCTGCATCTAACTCAAAAATATTATAATCATAATCTGCTTCTACTTTATTTATTTCTTTTGCAAGAATTCTTGCACATGTAGTTTTTCCAACACCTTTTGGACCACAAAAAAGGAGTGCTTGTGCAAGACTGTCATTTTTTATAGCATTTAATAAAGTTTTAACAATAGCATCCTGCCCTACAACTTCTTGAAATTTTTGAGGCCTGTATCTTAATGCTGATGCAGAAAAGTCTTTATTCATAGTTTAACAAATATAGAAATTGAGTAAAACTAATTAAAGATCATTATAGGATTTTAGTATTTAATTATTAACAAATAATTATATTTGCACTCGCAAGCCGTCTTATCGCTGTTTTTATACAGAGGAAAGTCCGGACACCATAGAGCAATGCATCGGGTAACTCCCGACATCGTTAGATAGGAATAGTGCAACAGAAAGTATGTACAGTCAGGCTGTAGTGGAATCTTGTAAACTCTGCATGGTGAAACACCAAGTATATCTGTAAATTAAGGTTGCTCGCCTTATACAGAAGGGTAGGTGGATTGAGCATTTTAGTAATAAAATGCCTAGATAAATGATAAGACTCGACAGAATCCGGCTTATAGGCTTGCTTTTTTAAAAAAACTTAGCATTGTTCCTCCATATTTTTTCTCAAAATAAAACATTTTGTGTTTATTGAATTCAATCTTTTTCTCGTGTTCAATAACTAAAAAACCTTCTTTATTTAACTTGTCTAAATCAAAAATTGAATCAATTAAATCTGTATATTTTTCTATCATATAGTGATATGGAGGATCTGCAAATATTATATCATATTTTGATTGACTTTTATTAATAAATTTATCTACACTAAGATTTTTAACGTTTATTTTTAGATCGAGTTCTAAAGACTTTTTCTTTATAAAACGGGTACATCTTGAATTAATATCAACTGAATCTATATCTTTACATCCTCTTGACGCAAATTCATAAGAAATATTTCCAGTTCCAGCGTAAAGATCTAAAACTTTAATTATATTGAAATCAAAATAATTATTTAGTATGTTAAACAGTGATTCTTTAACTAATCCAGAAGTAGGTCTTACAGGTAGATTATTTGGCGCAGAAATTATATGACTTTTTTTAGATCCTGAAATTATTTTCAAATTATAGAATTTAAGAAAAATGGAGATTCGTGTTTAATATTGTTTATTGTTTCAGTTTCATTTTCAATAAAGATTACTTCTGCATAAAGTTTAGTACAATCATAATAATCATTAAATTCTTCGAATTGGCCTAAGAAATTAATTTTTGTTGAATTTATATCCGCTTCAAAATTTTTTAAAACATATAATAAGTAATAAAGAAACTCATCTTTATTTTTTTTGTTAAATGTGTTAAAGTAAAGGAATTCATTTTTGTTATAAATTATTAAATCAAATAGATTTTTTCTAAGATTAATATATATTGATATTTCATCATCTTTTTTTAAAGGTGATAAATATTCATATATTACTGTAAAATAGTTAACAGACCTAACCTTAGCACCTTTTTTGTTTAATATATTCTCTAGGTTATTCTTCTTCTCGTAAACTATATAAATTAACTTGTTAGTGGTTTCGTCATAGCTAATATTTAAATTATTTGATAGTTTATAGTTTGTAGAAAGATATTTATTAATGTTCTCCTTTTTGAATAATTTATTTGGAACAATTACAGGAGGTTTATTGAAATGAATTATATTAACACTTTCAAAATTTATATCATTTTTAGAAAATGATTTTAGATTAAATAATTTAAAATCACTATCATTTCCAATAAAAAAATTAGATTTAAATTGATGAATTTCTATCGTTTCAGAAGAAGTATTTTTATTTCTTTTTTGCATCAAAAATTGTAGGCCAGTTACCACTTGTACTAACCTCAGTCATTGACCCGAGAACTATTTCAGATCCATTAACCCCATCTACAGATACTACTTTATTTTCTTGTTTTAGAAGATCTTTGTTTTGATCGTGAAGAATAACATCTTTTTTAACCTTTACCTCAAAAACATGTGCCTCATATCCATTCTTATCAATAACATCTGCAGTGATTGAAAATTTCTGATCTTCTACTCCTTTAATTGGAACATATGCCATTTGTTTATACGAATCATTATCCTTGAATAATGAGTCTTTTACAGAAACTTTTCCAAGTTCACGAACAATTTTCACTTCTCTAAGCATATCAATTCTATAAATTCTATCATATGCTAGATAAGAGGAATCTTTTTCTTCAATAAGAGTAAAAAGGCCATTGTCTACAAAGCTGATAAGATCGTCAAAATTGTTAGCATAATAACCGTTAACATCTTTATGTGCTATTTGAGCATTACGAATGTCTTTTAGCCTATCAATAACAATTGCGTATCTTTCATTTTTTACTTTATTAAATTTTATAGGCCCATTAATTGAGCTGTATATTTGAGCGGCAAAGAAAACTGATAATGCCCATAAAAAGAGTTCAAGTGCACGTTTTTTATCCATGTTGTTTTTTTTGATAATAACAAATCTACAATTTTTTTTTATTCGTAAAACTATTAATAAATGAATTATATTAGAAAAAGATTTTAAATGAAAAAGATTGCATTAATCCCAGCTAGAGTTGAGTCGAAAAGATTCTATGGGAAATTATTAAAAAAGTTATCTGGAGTCCCTATTATTCTTAGGACTTATCAATCTGCTATAGAAACCAATGTTTTTGATGATGTTTTTGTTGTAACGAATAATGATGAAATAATTGATTTGATGAAATCTATTAACGGAAAATACCTTAAATCTTCTTCAAATCATGAATCTGGAACAGATAGAATAGCTGAAGTAGCAATTAATCTTCAATATGATATTATTGTTAACTTACAAGGTGATGAACCATTTATGGATAAATTATCAATTGAAAAAATAACAAATGGTTTTAATGATAAAGAAGTTCAAATGGCTTCTTTAATGCGAAATTTTAAAGATAAAGATGAGCTAAATAATCCTAATAATGTAAAAGTTATTGTTGATAAGAACAATTATTCAATTAATTTTTCAAGAATTCCTATGGATTCTGAATCTGATAACTATAAGCATATTGGAGTTTATGCTTTTAGAAAAGAAGCTCTAATTGAGTTTTCAAAAATGGATAAAACTGTAATGGAGGTAAAAGAAAAAATCGAATGCCTAAGATATATAGAGAATGGGAAAAAAATTAAGATGTTTAAAACAGATTTTTCTGGTATATCAATTGATACTCCTGAAGACTTAATCAGAGCAGAAGAATACCTAAAAAGACAATGAAAAAAAGTTTAGCTCGCTTAATTTTTTTTAAACTTATGGGTTGGACTATAAAAGGTGAATATCCAGATGTTCCAAAGTTAATTGTAGCTGTTGTCCCGCATTCTAGCTATTTTGATTTTATTATAGCTGTCTTAACCCGAACAATTCTTAATAAAAGAATTAAATTTCTTGGGAAAAAAGAGTTGTTTAATACCTTAACAGGATTAATATTCAAATTTTGGGGAGGAATTCCTATTGATAGGGAAATCAATAAAAATTATGTTGAAACTGTTGTGGAATTGATTAATAAAAATAAAATCAATCATTTATCTATTGCGCCTGAAGGTACAAGAAAAAAAGTTGAAAAATGGAAAACTGGTTTTTATTACATTGCACATCAATCAAAAATTCCTATAATGATGACCTCATTTGATTATAAAAATAAAACTGTGATTTTAAATAAAGCGTTTTATACTAGTGGAGATATAGAGAAGGATTTTGAATTCTTAAGAGATCAAGTTTCAAACATTGAACCAAGAAAATAATTATTAATTGTTTTTACTATCAATTATAGTTAATACAGTTCCAACAATTGAAACCATAAGGGCTAATCCTACTAATGGTAATTTACCTTCAATATTAGGAGATGCTATAGTTGTTGGAATAGGTTCTAAGTTTATAAAAAGAACCATATACATCACGCCTGCTGAAAAAGCCCATCCTAATAATAACATTAACCTTTGAATATTTTTCTTAA
>CAYTIE010000047.1:0-5126 GCA_964437815.1 uncultured Flavobacteriaceae bacterium | reverse complement strand
AAGAAAGAGAAAATATTGAGAATGGGCTCTTTACAGCTTCATCAAGTGGCTTTACTTCTTTACTATTAAACCCAAACACAAAACCTTTAATTGATTCTCACTCATCAGTTTCATACGTGATAAAAAAATCAAAAAATCATACTTCTACACTTTATCCTATTGCTAATTTGACATTAAATGCTGAAGGTAAAGAACTAGCCCCATTATATGATATGAAATTAGCTGGAGCTATTGCTTATGGGGATCACAAAAAAGCAATAAAGGATTCAAGTCTTATGAAAATTGCTCTTGAATATTCTAAAAGTTTTGGAGGATTAGTTATTTCGTATCCTAATGACGAAAACCTATCGTCTAATGGTGTAATGAATGAAGGATTAGTCAGTACCTCATTAGGTCTTAAAGGTATACCTAAAGTTTCTGAATCAATACAAATCTTTAGAGATCTTGAAATCCTTGACTACACAGGAGGTAAGCTACATATACCATATGTTTCAACAGGAAAAAGTATAAATATGATTAAGGATGCTAAGAATAAGGGTTTGAATGTTACTTGTAGTGTTAGTTTGGCTCATTTAATTTTAAACGATGATAACTTGTTAGATTATAACACAAACCTAAAGTTATCCCCTCCTCTTAGATCCAAAAAAGATTCAGATCTATTAAAAGATGCTCTTCTAGATGGAACAATAAACTATGTAACAAGCATGCATGAACCTATTGATGTTGATAATAAAAAAGTTGAATTTGATAATGCACTCTCTGGAAGTATTGGATTAGAATGTATGTTTGGAATATTATCAAATATCTTTCCACTAGACAAGATAATTGATATTTTAACTAGAGGAAAAGAAAATTTATCAATTAATAATAATAAAATACAAATTGGATCTAAAGCAGAGATCACCCTATTTGATCCTGACTCAACTTATACATTTAAAGAAGATCATATACTGTCAACTTCAAAAAATTGTGCTTTTATAGGCAAAAAAATGACTGGAAAGGTTTATGGAGTAATTAATAATAACAATTTATTTGAGAATAAGTTATGGACTTAAAATATCTGATTAGACATTCAGAAATTAAACAAAATAGTCCAAGCATATTTTTACTTCATGGTTATGGAAGTAATAAAGAAGATCTTTTTTCATTAGAAGGATACTTACCAAAAAGTCACACAATTATTTCTTTAGAGGCACCTATTTTACTCCCATTTGGGGGATTCACTTGGTTTGATGTAGATCAAACAGATATAATTAATAGATCATATTATAAAAAGAAAAATGATGTTGATAGAATTGCTAATATTATTATTAATAATATAGATGGAATATCAGAAGAGTATAAATTAAATAAGTCTGACACTACTGTTTTGGGGTTTAGTCAGGGTGCTAGTATTTGTTGGAAATTAGGTTTAGATTATTCTAAAAATATTAGGAGGATTTTACCTATTAGTTCATATATAAATCTAAATATTTTTGATAATGAAATCGATAAATACATTAATATTTTAGCATACACTTCCCATGGGCTATATGATGATATTATCCCAATTTCTCTTGTTAAAGAAACAATATTAGAATTAATCAAGTATAATGATAATATAACTTTTGAAGAGTTTGAATCAGGACATACAATTAATCAAGAAAACTTGTCCAGTATTATAAAATGGATAGATAATACAAATCTTTAATTAATTTCAATTTCAAGACCATCATAAGATAGGTAAACATTCTCTGGAAGTTTTTTTGAGACCTCATCATGGAATCCCATATCATGACTAATATGAATTAGATATGTCTTTTTTGGTTTTACTTTATTAATAATTTGAATTGCTTCATCAATATTCAGATGAGTAGGATGAGGTTCAAATCTTAAGGCACTTAGAACTAATACATCTAAATTATAAATTTTATCAAGTTCTTCAGCCTCTATTGTCTTAACGTCAGTTAAATATGCGAAATTATCAATTCTAAAACCTAAAACAGGTAATTTCTGGTGTAATACTTCAATCGGTGTTATAAGCTTACCCCCTACTTCAAAATCATTCTCTTTACTAATAAGGTTGACTGTAAAGTCAGGAACTCCTGGATATCTTTGATGTTCATTAAAAATATATGCAAATCTTGTTTCAAATGAATTCAGAACTCTTTTGTGTAAATAAATTGGAATCTTACCTTGTCTATAAGAAAAAGGCCTTATATCATCAAGTCCTGCTGTATGATCAGCATGTTCATGTGTAAACAGTATAGCATCAAGCTTACTACAATTAGACCTTATCATCTGTTGTCTAAAATCTGGACCACAATCAATAAGTAGATTAAAATCATCCCAATTAATTAGTACTGAGGACCTAAGTCTTTTGTCTTTTAAATTATCACTTAAGGAAACAGGATTATCACTACCTATAACGGGTATTCCTTGAGAAGTTGCAGTTCCTAAAAAAGTAATCTTAAACATTAGTTAAATCTATCACATTTTATTGTTGTAAGTTAAACAATCTTTGTAATTTTGTAAAAAACTAAGGATGTCTGTCATTCTACCAGGTGATAAAGTACTAGATCCAGAACCTTCAATTACGAAGAAATCATTAAGGATTAATCTTAACGAAAATGTTTACGGAACCTTTGCCGAAATTGGTGCAGGTCAAGAGGTTGTTAGACATTTTTATAGAGCTGGAGGTGCTTCTGGAACAGTTGCAAAATCAATTAGTGCTTATGATAAAAATTTTAGTGATCAAATTTATGGTAAAGAAGAGGATAAAAGATATGTTACTCAAAACCGTCTTTCTAAAATGCTTGATCATGAAATGGATTTATTAGAGAAAAGAATTTCAAGAAAGAAACACCCTAACAAATTTTTCTTTGTTTACGCAAATACTGTTGCTACAATTGATTTTGCAAAAAAATTTAAAGGTCATGGCTGGATGGGGATTAGGTTTCAAACATCAGTAAAAGACGACTATTCTGAAATATCTCTACATGTTAGATTTAAACAAAGTGAAGCTAAACTTCAACAAGAAGTTCTTGGAATCATGGGAGTAAATCTTATCTATGGTGCATTTTACAAACATGACGAACCACTTAAAATGATGAAATATTTATATGATGGAATAGATAAAGATGCGATTGAAATAGATACAATAAATTTTAGCGGCCCCCTTTTCAAAGAAATAGATAATAGACTTATTAGCCTTGAACTTATTAAACTTGGAATGACAGATGCAGTTATGTTTAATAAAGATGGAAAGAATGTTCTTCCTGCTCAAGTCTTATACAAAAAGAATATATTAACCCTTAGAGGAAGTTTTAGACCGGTTACAAAGGTTAATGAAGAGATGTTTAAGAAATCATATAAAATATTTCTTAAAGAAAAAAATGTAAACCCTGAAGACACTATAGTAATCTTTGAGATAACGCTCTCTAATTTAAGATCTACTGGTGAAATAGAAGATAGTGATTTTCTTGATAGAGCAAAACTACTAAGCTCTTTAGGTCATAATGTTTTGATTTCAAATTTTCCAGAATATTACAAGCTTGTAAAGTACTTGACACAATATACTAAAAAACAACTTGGATTAACAATGGGCGTTATAAATTTCATTCAAATCTTTGATGATCAGTATTATGATGATCTGCGAGGAGGAATCCTTGAAGCGTTTGGAAACATCTTTAATAACAGTATGAAAATATACCTTTACCCTGCTAAGAATGGTAATGAAAAGGGCTACATAAATTCTAATACTTTAAAAGTAAAACCAAAGGTTAAAGAATTTTATAAATACTTTAAATACAATAATAAGATTGTAGATATCGATGACTTTACTCCTGAATATCTTGAAATTTATTCTAAAAAAATTCTCAAAAAAATAAAAGAGAATAAAGGAGGATGGGAAGATAAGGTGCCAGCAGGTATATCAGAAATGATAACTAAAAAGAAAATGTTTGGACATAAATAACTAGTCCTCTTCCAAGATTTGGAATGAATGCTCTTTAGTGTTGACCTTTTCAATTACTCTTTCAATTAAACTATCTTCGCCAATTATAAATGTTGTCCTCATCACACCAAAATATTCTTTACCTCTAAACTTTTTCTTTCCCCAAACTCCAAAAGCCTCAATAAGCTTCTTTGAATCATCTGCAATTAAATTGTATTTAAACCCAAATTTTTCAGCAAAATTATTTTGTTTTGAAACTTCATCAGGGCTTACACCTATTACTTCATAACCTTTATTTATAAAATCAGAATAGTTATCATTTAGATTACATGCTTCAGCTGTACACCCCGGTGTATTGGCTCTAGGATAAAAGAATAGGATAATTTTTTTTCCTTTTAAATCATTTAAATTTATTTTTTCACCCTTATGTGTAATTAAATCTAAATTTGGTATTTTGTCTCCTATTTTTAACATAATATATTTTTAATAAAAATAGTTAAATGAAATTAAAAGAGAAAGTAGATTTTTTGATAAATGAATTAGAGGCAATTTACCCTAAATTAGACATCCCTCTTAATCATAAAGATCCCTACACGCTTTTAATTGCAGTTCTTTTATCTGCTCAAAGTACAGATAAAAAAGTAAATGAGATAACTCCTATCTTGTTTAAAAAGGCTGACAATCCTTATGATATGATTAAATTATCTGTTGACCGGATTAGAGATATTATCAAACCTGTTGGTCTTTCTCCAGCTAAATCAAAAGGAATTTGGGGCTTGTCTAAAATTTTAATTGAAAAACATGAGGGAAAAGTTCCTAAAAACTTAGAGGATTTAGAAGATTTACCGGCTGTTGGCCATAAAACTGCATCAGTTGTTATTTCCCAAGCATTTGGAATACCGGCATTTCCAGTTGACACTCATATACATAGACTTATGTATAGGTGGGGACTTTCAAATGGAAAAAATGTGACCCAAACTGAAAAAGATGCCAAACGAATTTTTCCTAAAGATAAGTGGAATAGCCTTCATTTAAGAATAATATATTATGGTAGAGAGTACTCTCCGGCAAGAGGCTGGAAAATAAACAATGATATAATTACAAAAACTATTGGAAGGAAGAGTATAATTAATAAACTTATTAAGTAATTTTGCATTTTTGACAAATAGTAATGAGTGATATTTTAAAAGCT
>CAYTIE010000046.1:0-6047 GCA_964437815.1 uncultured Flavobacteriaceae bacterium | reverse complement strand
AGCGAAGCAATAATTGCATCTGAATATGTAGATGTTCTTCAAATACCTGCTTTTTTATCAAGACAAACTGAATTATTGGTTGCAGCTGGAAAAACTGGAAAAACTGTAAACATAAAAAAGGGACAATTCATGAGCCCAGATAGTATGGTATTTGCAGTTAATAAGGTAAAAGAATCTGGCAATAATAATGTTATGATTACTGAAAGGGGAACACAATTTGGTTATAATGATTTAATTGTTGATTTTAGGAGTATACCTAAAATGAAAAAAATTGCTCCAACTATTCTTGATGTCACTCACTCAGTTCAAAGACCTAATCAAACATCTGGTGTAACAGGTGGTAACCCTGAATATATTGAATCTATTGCTAGAGCTGGAATTGTTAATGATGTAGATGGTATTTTTCTAGAAACTCACACAGATCCATCAAAATCTAAAAGTGATGGCGCCAATATGTTAAACATAGATAAATTAGAAAATTTATTAAAGAATCTTATTGAATTAAGATCAACATCTTCTAGGCTTTAATTAGCTAATTGTCATATATTTGCAAAACTTTAGTTACTTTGAAATACTGGGGTCGACCGGTTTTGACAGCAAGTTTAATAACTATGTTAGCAAGTCGAGCATTGAAAATGAACTCGTTAATATCATTTTCAAAATTTAAATGGCGAAAATAACTACGCTTTAGCTGCATAATTGACTGAATTATAGTAAGTTTTTGCAATATCCTAGCTAGGCTAGGAAGCTAGATGTCTCATGATAGTTCTTGTCAACTGATATCATATATGAGGCACCATATTCGTTGACATAGGTTTTTGTTTTCACTAGGCAAAAATCGAAACTAACAGTGATAAGAAAAATATTCAGGTTGTCTTCTACCTATATTTTTTCGAAAATTCAAAGAAGACTAAGCTTGTAGAATGCATTTTTGTTTCTTGTTTGGACGCGGGTTCGATTCCCGCCGACTCCACATTTTTAACCTCAACATTTAGTTGAGGTTTTTTATTTTACTCTTGGAGTTTACGAATAAATCCTCCAAAATTAGCTAAATATTCATCTTTAGTCATCCGAAGACCAGTAGGTGCATAAGCTCCAATATAATTTTTAGCGTCGTGAGTTATTACATGGGATCGGTTCGTTGCAAAACTAGGAAGAGGAACTTTATTTAATATGTAAGCAGCATTGGTTCCCTCTTTTGGTATAAGGTTTCGATATATTAAATATCCCCTATTACCTGGTACAGTCCAAGGCATAAAATTATATCCTGCATTTTCTGCTTTTTCTCTTATTTCGGGTATTTCATCAGCAATCACAAGAGTTACAAAGCCATCTTTATCTAGCTTGTATTGGGTGTCGTAAATTCCATCAAAATTATTGGTAATATTATCTCCTAAATTCATTGAAGAATAACGAACCTCGACACTATCAAATTCTGAACTGTTTTTTGGAAAGGTTGGTACTTTCCACCTAATAATATAAACATCATCGTCATCGTAATTTAAAAAAGTACGTACATATTGGTTGTCATTATTTGGATAAAGCCCTGTTGGATCACCTCTATAAAAGCGAACATTATTATCTATTTGAAGAGAATACTGAGCATTAATTCTCTCCAGTATTTGTGGAGTTGTCATTAATAAATTACTTGTTTTTGGAATCGTTACAGACTCTTTTGAGTCTAAATCAAATACTTCAATCTTGGGTAAATCTACTCCAGCTAGATCTCCTCCAGCTGGAACGTAATATCTTAGCATTATACCTATTTCTTCTTCGTCGTCTCTAAATTTTAGCACATTATCTTTGGTATCAAATTCAGAAACTGACTCAGGAACTACAAAAAGGGTATATAAATTCTTATCTACTGAAGTTTGTTTTTCTTGATTTTTGAATGGATTTGCAGAACAATTTTCAGCTTTTATTTGTGTATCGAATATAGATGCAGTGGAATTTCTATCTTCCCCATAAACATTGTAACTAAAATATCTTGCATTTGGAAATTCTCCTTGAATTTTAAATCCAATATTCGGAAAGTCGTTTTTATTAACAACAACTGCCCAGTAATTGACATATTTGTCTGGCCAAAAATCCATAGTTATGTCGTGCCCCAAATATTCTGCCCAATGGGCATCCGTACCATTTACTGGGGTTATATTACATTGCTTTGTTTTGTTGAATCCTATGTCGCAACTAACTAATAAAAGGCTTATTAGTGTTATTAAAGTAAAGGTATTTTTAATCATTATGATATTTATTTTTATATGTTAAAATCTTTGTAGTCTTTAGATGGATCGTAATCTATGTCGGTTTTTATTGAATGTAGCTCACTTCTTTTATCTTTTGATTTAATTAAAGGAAAAAATAATTGAACATACCATGGCTCTTTCATTTTATTCCATGCTCCAAATTTTGTAGGATATTTTCTAGTAATTTTGGCTGTTCCAAATAAAACATCCCAGAAAAATAGTAAATTCCCATAGTTTCCATTTGGATTTGACACACCATCCTCAGAAGTTAATCCATGATGAGCATAATGGGTACAAGGAGTTGAAATAGTTCTTTCTACAATCCAAGCCAATGGATGTAAAATTTTATATTTATACAAAAATCTATCCCATCTTATTTCACTATGAGCCAGCGCTATTACAGTAACTTTAACAGGAAGATAATAGAGATAAACTTCTGTCATTCCTAAGAATATTAGGATACTTGAAAACCATATTCCTGGCATAAAAGCGTAATATAAAAAAGCATTTCTGTAGGTAACCAAAACCCCCATTTCTTCTATAACGTGATGGGGTCTATGAAGTTTCCACATAAATGCATTTTCATGTGAAAATCTATGCCAAAAATACTGAGTAAGATCATCAAGAATTAAAAAAGCTAGAATATGCCATAAAAAAAATGAATTAATAAAAAGGTCTTCATAAATAAAAAGCCATGAATCCATTATAAATAGAACAAAAGCTAAAATAGCAGGTTGAATTAATGTTGGAAGGATAGTTAAGCATACTAATTCAATAGTAAAATCATCTTTTGATCTTTTATCATTAAAATATAACCCACTAAAAGACTCTATAATTCCAAGGACTAATAAGAGGATAATAGGTACTAATTTACTTATACTTTCAGGTTCCATCTTATTATAAAAATAGTAAAATATTACTATCATAAAACAAACCTACCTTTCGTAGTGGGTTTATTTTTTTTATATTTACTTCCTTAATTTTAACTCTAACAATTATGAAAAAAATTATATTAATTTTCACTTTTCTTCTAGGACTATCAGTTAATGGTCAATATGCTATTATGTCTGCTGTTGATTTAAATGATGGTGCTGAGGATGATTATTTAAAACTAGAAAAATTTTGGTCTGCTATTCATGAAGAAGCAATAGACCAAGGGTTTCAGACTGGTTGGTCAGTTTGGAAAAGGACTCCACAAGAAGGAGATGAGCCACAAAATAATGAGTATCTTATTTTTGACTTATTTAACTCAATGGAGACATTGGAAAATTATTTTGATGGACAAGCTTTAGCTCAAAAGGTTTATAAAGGCAAAATGTCTAAAAGAGCTATTACAAGAACGATGGAAGGAACAGGATCTGAAAGTAGAGAAAGAAGAAACTACATACTTAAAGTGGTTGACGCTACAATTAGAGCTGGTGAAGTTAAACCAGGAGATAAAGCAACACTTAATCTTATGAATAAAAAAACTGAGGATTTTGAAAACTATGAGACTAAGGTATGGAAACCCGTTGCAGAGAAAAATATTTTAAACGGACGTTTAAGGCAATGGGTACTTGTTGAAGTAACAGATAGGGCTGAGAATGCTTTTGATGGATTTACACATTTTGCATGGAACTTATGGGGTAACCCAGATGTAGAATTTGAAGGTATGTCTGGTTTTAAATGGGACAAACTATGGGAAGGAATTGAGTCATCTAGAGACATGCAAGACGCTGAAGAATATACATGTGTCTTTGTTGCTAACTAATTAAATAACTTAAAATCAATTAAAATGAAAAAAATTATATTATTATTTATATTACTATTTACATTTAACGCTTCAGCACAATATAATATCTTAAGTGCTGTTCAATTAAATGAAGGAGCTGAAGATCAATATTTAGCTCTAGAAGCTTTTATGGGACCCGTACATGATCTTGCTATAGAAAAGGGAATACAAAATTGGCAATCAGTTTGGAAAGTTACATCTGAAACAGGTGAAAATGGCCCGCATTATATAATAAATACCGGGTTTAGCTCAAAGGAACAACTTAATGCCCATGATAAAAGTTGGGCTGATGGAGATTGGCTTGCTTTAGCCAAAGAGGCATATAAAGGAAAAATCTCTGCAAGAAGAGTTGAAAGAATTATGAATGATCTTGGTTCTGAAAGTAAAGAAAGAAGAAATTATCATTTAAAAACAGTTGATAGTACAATTTGGGCAGGTGGTAGTTTAGAACCAGGAGATACATTCAGTCTTACTCCTACTCAAGCTCAAAATGATGATTTTGAAAATTATGAGTCTTTATTTTGGAAACCTTACGTTGAAAAAGCTATAATTAATGGTAAACACGGATTTTGGCGTTTATCAAAAGTTTATGAAAGAAATGAAAATGCATATGAAGGTATAACTCACTTCTTTTTTAATAGATTTGTTGAAGGTGGTTCTATGACAGATGGGACTCCAACTGATAGTTTTAAATTTCAAAAACTCTTAGAAGGGTTACAATCTGCAAGTAACCATGCTGACCCAATTACATTAGAATTAGTTTCTAGACATAACTAAATGAAATAAATATTTTTTTAAAAAAAACCCGCCGTTTAGGTGGGTTTTTTACTTTTGTACTATGTTTTACGAAGAAATTATTACTTTTTTAACTTCTAAAGGACTAAGTGGTCTTGTTTCTAAGGGGTTAGCAGCTTTTATAATTACAGTCTCTATCACTTTAGTAGTAATAGTAATTAACTTTATTACTAGGAAAATTATTTTATCATTCTTTAAAAGAATTGCAAAATCGACTTCATCATCATTTGATGATCTATTAATAAAAAATAAAGTACCAAGGTTATTATCATATATCCCTTCTTTGTTTTTCCTTTTCTGGATAATCCCCTCATATTCTAATACACTTTACCTTTTAATAGAATCATTTACAGTTATTCTATTTATACTAACCGTAAGAGCAATTTTAAATACTGTTAAAGACTACTTTAAATCAAGTGAATCATTAAAACATATTCCTGTTGATAGCTACATACAAGTTGTAATGATTTTTATGTGGTTTGTTGGTATCATACTAATACTATCTATATTAACAGGAAGAGAAGTAGGAACATTCCTTGCATCATTAGGTGCTCTTTCAGCTATAATTATTTTAGTTTTTAGGGATACTATCTTAGGTTTTGTCTCTAGTATTCAGATTACAGTTAATGATACTGTTAGAATTGGGGACTGGATCACAATGAAAGGTTCTAATGCAGATGGAAATGTAATTGAAGTAAACCTATCAACTGTTAAAGTTCAGAACTTTGACAATACAATAACTACTATACCTACATATAAATTGGTATCTGATTCTTTTATTAACTGGAGAGGTATGAATGAATCTGAAGGAAGAAGAATAAAGAGGTCTCTTCTTATCAAGCCATCATCAATTAAATTTTTAAATGAAGAAGAAATAGAATCATTAAAAAAAATTCATCTACTATCTGATTATATTAAGAAAATTGAGAAGGAGATAAAAAGTTATAATTCAGCAAATCAAGTTGATAAATCAATGTTATTAAATGGAAGGAATTTAACCAACCTAGGGATTTTTAGAGAATATGTTCAAAGATATTTAAAAGAACATCCTGATACTAATGATAATCTTACAATGATGTGTAGACAATTACAACCAACCGCTCAAGGTATTCCAATCCAGATCTATGCCTTTTCAAAAGACAAAGAGTGGACAAAATACGAAGCTCTCACTTCAGATATTTTTGACCACCTTCTATCTTCTGTTAAATATTTTAATCTAGAATGTTTTGAACTTA
>CAYTIE010000045.1:0-6323 GCA_964437815.1 uncultured Flavobacteriaceae bacterium | reverse complement strand
TCTTGCAATACCTCTGCCTAAATCAAAAGATGATCACCAATTTTATAATGCAAAAAAATATAGTGACAAAAAACTATGTTGGTTAGTTAATCAATCTGACTATAAAAAAGAAAATTTAAAAGATTTTATTTTAAATTTAATACAAAATAGCGACAATTATTTCGAAAAAAAAAATAATATGATTAAATTTTCTTATCAAAACACATGGAATAATATAAATCAAAAGTTGTTAGCTTTAATAAATGAAAATTAAATTAGCAAAATCAGAATTAATTCATTTTATCGGTATTGGTGGAATTGGAATGAGCGGTTTAGCCCTGATAATGAAAGAGCTAGGATTTAAAGTGCAGGGAAGTGATATTTCAAATAATAAAAATATTGAAAGAGTTAAACAAAGAAAAATTAAAGTTTATATCGGCCATAAAAAACAAAACATTGATAACTCAACTATTTTAGTTATTTCATCTGCAATTAAAAAAAACAATTCAGAGTTACTACATGCAAAAAAAAGAAAAATACCAATTTATAAAAGAGGAGACATGCTGGCCAATGTTGTTTCTTTAATGAAAAATGTTGTAGTTGCAGGTTCACATGGGAAAACCACTACCACTTCATTAATATCAAATATTTTTACCCATGCAAAAATAGACTCAACTGTAATTAATGGAGGTGTTTTAAATTCATTTAGTGGTTCAGCTAAACTAGGAAAAAGTGATTGGTGTATTTTAGAATCTGATGAATCAGATGGAAGTTTTACAAAAATACCTCCAACTTATTCAATTGTTACAAACATCGATAAAGAACATTTAGATTATTATAAATCCTTAGAAGCATTAAAAAAAAATTTTATCAATTTTATAGAAAAAACACCATCTTTTGGAAAAACATTTATATGTTTGGATGATAAAAATAATAGGGATGTTATTAAAAAAATTAGCAATTTAAATTATAACACTTACGGGATAAATAATTTATCAAATTTTAAAATATTAAATATTTCACAAAAAGAAAGCTATTCAAAATTTGATATAAAAATAAATTTACCAGGAACAAAAAAAAATTTTATTATAAATATTAAAATTCCTCTTATTGGACTCCATAATATAAGAAACTCAACTGCAGCAGCAGCTGTTGCATTTTCAGTTGGTATACCAGTCAAAATTATAAAAAAGGGATTGGAAAAATTTTCTGGTGTTCAAAGAAGATTTACTAAAGTTTTTTCATTTCAAAATGTTCCATTTTTTGATGATTATGCTCATCACCCAACAGAAATTATTGAAGTGCTGGATGGTGTTAGAGAGGTTTACAAGAAGAAAGAAATAATATGTGTGTTTCAACCACACAGAATTTCTAGATTAAAAAATTTGCACAACGAATTTTCAAAATCATTTAAGAAAGCAAACACTGTAATTTTATGTCCAATATATAAGGCAGGAGAAAATATTAAACTAGGATTCAACTATAATGGTTTTGCAAAAAAAATAATAAGAAATTCAAAAGTAAAATTAATACAGATAAATAATAATTTAGATTTAATAAAATATGTGAAACAAAATATATATGGTGATAAAATAGTAATAGGGATGGGCGCCGGATCAATCTCTAATTGGATAAGAGATTTGCCAAAATATATTAAATAATGAATATTAAAAATTTTCAAAATAAAGTTAAAAAATTTAATGGAAGAGTGTATTTTGATTACAGTATTAAAAAGCTTAATTGGTTTAATATTGGTGGAAATACAAGTATTTTTTTTAAGCCTGACACTCTACAAGATCTAATAAGCTTTTTAAAACTATGTAAAGATAAAGAAAATTTTTTTGTTTTAGGAGCCGGTTCAAATGTTTTATTCAAAGATGATACATTTGAAGGAATAGTAATCAAATTAAGTAAAAATTTTTCAAGAATTTCGCTATTAAATGAAAATACTATAGTTGCGGGGAGTGGAGCTTTAGATAAATCGCTATCTGAATTTGCCTTAGAAAATAGTGTTAGTGGATTTGAGTTTTTGTCATGTATACCCGGTACGATTGGAGGAGGTATACGGATGAATTCAGGATGCTTTGGTAGTGAATTTAAGGACATTTTGATATCAGTTCAGGCTGTTAACCTATTAGGTGAAGTTTTAACTATTCCTGCAAAAGATATAAATTTTAATTATAGGTCATGTGGTTTGCCAAAAGACCTAATTTTTCTTAGCGCAACATTTGCAGGAAATAAAAAAAAAAAAGAGGAAATTAAAGAAACAATAAATATTTTTAAAACAAAAAAAGAAAAAGCTCAACCAACAAAAATTAAAACTGGTGGAAGTACATTTAAGAATCCAATAAAACAAACTGATAAAAAAGTTTGGGAAATAATTAAAGAATCTGTGCCAAACAATATTCAATTTGGTGATGCTGTAATATCAGATAAGCATGCAAATTTTTTTATAAACAAAGGTAATGCAAGTTACAAAGATATGAAAAAGTTGATCGATTTTGTCAAAAAAAACGTAAAAGATAAAACTGGAATAAATCTAGACTTAGAAATTATTTTAGTAGAATAAATGAAAAAAAAAATTTTAATTCTTGCAGGTGGATTTTCAAAAGAAAGGGAAATTAGTTTAAAAACTGCAAAAGGAGTTTTTAATGCGATTAAAAAAAAATATTATGCTAAAATTTGTGAGCCAAATGGCAATTTAATTAAAAACCTAAGATCATTTAAGCCAGATGTGGTATTTAATGCTTTACATGGTAGATATGGTGAAGATGGATATATTCAGTCGATACTAGAGTCTGAAAAAATAAAGTATACTCATTCAGGCGTATTATCTTCTTCCATAGCAATTGATAAGGAAGTTTCAAAAAAAATATTTATAAAAAATAATATTTTAACCCCAAAATATTTTAAGTTTAAATTTAATAAATTTACAAAAAAAACTGTATTAATTAAAAAAATTATATCTAAATTAAGTTTTCCTGTTGTAATCAAACCTTTTAATGAAGGTTCAAGTGTAGAAGTATATATATGTAGTAAAAAAGATTTTTTTAAAAATTTAAATAAACTTTCTCCATACAAAGAAATAATGATTGAAAAGTACATTCCGGGAAGAGAGATTCAAGTAGCTATTATGGGAAAGAAAAAATTGGGGGCAATAGAGCTAGTTCCAAAAAGAAAATTTTATGATTATCAAGCAAAATATAATGCTAAATCAAAAACAAAACATATTATCCCAGTTAAAATAAATAAAAAAATGATAAAAAAAGTACAAAATATTGCTTTAAAAGCTCACAACGCCATTGGATGTAAAGGTGTAACTAGATCTGATTTTAAATTTTATAAAAATAAGTTTTACCTTTTAGAAATAAATACTCAGCCAGGAATGACTTCTCTTTCATTAGTTCCAGAAATAGCAAGATTTAATAATATTTCTTTTTTAAATTTAATTGATTGGATTATTAAAGATGCGTCACTTCGTAGATAAAAAAAAAAGTTTTTTATTTTTTTTTTTAATTCTATTTTTTCTATCATCAATTAATAGCCAGCTATTTGTAGAAAAAAAACAATCTTTTTATGATTTAAAATCTATAGAAGTAATTGGATTAGATAATACAATAAATCTTGAAATTGAAAAAAATCTAAGTTTTTTAAAAAATACCAATATTTTTTTTATCGATAGAGAAATTTTAAAAGATCAAATTAGCAAATATAATTATATAGAAAACTATAATATTATTAAATTATATCCTTCAAAAATTATTTTAGAATTGCAACAAACAGATTTTTTAGCAAGAACAATAGAGAATAATGAAATTTTTCTAATTGGTTCAAATAGTAAACTTATAAATACAGAAAAATTTAATAATCATGAAGATTTGCCAATGGTATTTGGAAAGTTTACTACAGAAAAATTTGTATCGTTTAAAAAAATTATTAATAAGTCAGGTTTAGAATATAGTAAAATTAAAGAGATTTTTTTTTATCCAAGTGGCAGAATAGACATAAAGAATAAAGATAATGTACTAATCAAATTTCCTATAAAAAATTTAGAGGCAGCCTTAAACCAGGTAAATAAATTGCTCAAGAATAAAAACTTTAGTAATAATATAATTGATTTAAGAGTATCAAATCAGTTAATTTTATCAAATGAATGAAAAAAACTTAAATGTTTTTGTTGATTTTGGTTCATCAAAAATAAGACTAGGCGGATATAACAATGAAACTTCAAAAAATATTTTTGTTTTAGAAAGAGACTGTATTTCAAATTTTAGTTTAAAAAATTTTGATATAAAAAATTCAAGTGAAATTATTAAAGATTTAATTAAGTCTGCTGAAAAAAAAATTAACAGTCATATTAAAAATATTAATTTAATGATTGATACCCCAGATATGTTTTCGATAGATATCTCAATAAAAAAAAATTCTGATAATAGACAATATTCAGAAAATGATATTATATCTTTATTAAATGAAGCCAAAGGCTTAGTTCAAAAAAATTATTTTAATCAAAAAGTTATCCACATGATTGTTAAGAAATTTGTCCTTGATGATGAAGAATTTTTTGAAACTCCTAATAAAGAAATTAATTATTCTTCTTTAATAATAGAATTAAAATTTATATGTTTTTCTGAAAAAATTTGGAAAAATTTACAAGATAGTTTTAGTAATAATTATTTAAACATAGATAACCTATATTGCTCTAGCTATGTAAGATCAAGTAGCTACAATTCTTTATTTAATGATTTTAAAAAAAAAGTTATTTTGGATATTGGCTATGCAAAAAGTGCAATAACTGTTTTTCAAGATAACAGAATATTATATTTTAATATCTTACCTGTTGGAGGAAGGCATATAACAAATGATATTTCTATACTTTTAAAAATTAGCTCTCAGGATGCTGAAAATTTAAAAAAAAATTTAAATCAATCTAACACCACATTTGAAAACAAAATAGAAAAAATTAATCAAACAAATCCATCAGATTTATCTAACCAGGTTATTTTTGCTAGAGTTGATGAAATAATAAAATTAAATTTAGCAGATGAATATTTTAATGCATTCTTTCAAAACAAAGATAACTGTATATTAATTTTTATTGGAGAAGGGTCAAAAATATTAAATAAAAATTCAATTTACTTAGAAGAAAAATTTGATTTTTTTAACGAGATTAGTTTTTTTGAAGAAAATACAACTATGATTTGTGATTCAGGGTTTAATTTTATCCAGTCTAATAAATCTCAGGAAGTCAATTTTCTTACCAAAAAACCTAAAAACAAAGGTTTTTTTGAAAAATTTTTCCATTTTTTTAACTGATATTTGTATTTTCTTGTAACATTTGTTGTATTTTTTTGAATTGGGCAAGGATGTATTTATATTCCATGTCTATTCTCAACCAAAAAACCATAAAACAAATAACTAAATTTGAAGGCGTTGGTCTTCATAGTGGTAAAAAAGTTTCTATGGCAGTATTACCTTCAAATCCTAATACAGGAATAATTTTTAAAAGAATAGACCTTAAAAATAATAATATAGTTATACCCAATGTTTATAATGTTTCTAACGCAACCTTATGTACAACAATTTCAAATGAATATGGTGTTGCAGTTTCTACAATAGAACATTTAATGGCTGCACTATATGGATTGGGAATAGATAACGCATTAATAGAAATTGATTCACAAGAAATTCCTATAATGGATGGATCAGCAAAGATTTTTGTAGAAAAATTTTTAGAGACAGGTTTTGAATTAAGCCAAATTCCAATTAAACTAATTAAAATTACAAACAAAGTGAGTGTTCAAGACGGCTCTAAATTTATTTCAATTGATAAATCAAACGTTAGCTTGGATATAGATTTTGAAATTAAATATTCAAATTCTTTTATTGGAAATCAAAAAAACAAAATAAATGTATATGAGAATGATCTATCAGATGTTTATAATTCAAGAACATTCTGTTTATATGAAGATGTTGAAAAATTAAGAGCAATGGGTTTAGCCAAAGGAGGAAACTTAGATAATGCAATAGTTGTCAAAGATAATGAAACTTTAAATCACGAAGGGCTAAGAAACAAACTTGAGTTTGTTAATCATAAAATTTTGGATTGCATGGGTGACTTATATCTTTCAGGGCACAAGATAATCGGATCTATAAAATGTTCTCAAGGAGGTCATAGCTTAACAAATCAGCTCTTGAGAAAAGTGTTTATTGATAAAAACAATTATACTATATTTGAAATTAAAGAAAAATCTCTTCCTCATACATATATTAATAAATCTATATTAAAATCTATTGCATAATAATTAGAAATTTTCTTAAATTCTGTTAAGAATTTGAAATGA
>CAYTIE010000044.1:0-6524 GCA_964437815.1 uncultured Flavobacteriaceae bacterium | reverse complement strand
TAGCTCAGCTGGCTAGAGCAGCTGATTTGTAATCAGCAGGTCGTGGGTTCGAGTCCCTCTATCGGCTCTTTGAAATTTTGAAATTGGGGAGATACTCAAGTGGCCAACGAGAGCAGTCTGTAAAACTGTTGTTTTTAACTTCGCAGGTTCGAATCCTGCTCTCCCCACAAATTAATGCGGGAGTAGCTCAGTTGGTAGAGCGTCAGCCTTCCAAGCTGAATGTCGCGGGTTCGACCCCCGTCTCCCGCTCAAATAAATTAAAGATTCTCATGGAAAAATTCTTTAAAGTATCAAAGATTCAATTATTATCCTTATCACTTACCTTAATATTAGTTTCTTGTCAGTCAAATAAAAGTGAAAATAATGCAATCTTTAAATTTCAAAAAAAATTGATTGAAAATGAAACTACTGGTTCAAATGTAGCAATGGTCTTTAAGGATGATCAAGTTGTTTATAAGGAAATCATTAATTCTGGGAAAGAAGGAGATAAGAATATTAATGACGATACAATATTTCCTGTCTGGTCAATGAGCAAACCAATTACAATAGTTGCAATGATGACTCTTTTTGAGGATGGCTTAATAGATTTTAATGATGATGTGTCAGATTACATTCCAAGTTTTAAAAATATTAAATGTAAAGGAAAGGTTGATGAGATATACGATTGCAATAATTCATTAAAAATTTTACATTTAATGACTCACAGAGCAGGCTATAAATATTATAATTGGAAGTTATATAGACTTCAGCCTGGGGAGGCTATGGGTAGATATATTTCTCATGAAAAATATGACAATCTAAAAGATTTTGCCGAAGATGTTGCAAAAGAACCTCTAGAGTATGAGCCTGGCACACAATTCGTTTATGGAATAAGTCAAGCTATTTTAGGAAGAATTGTTGAGGTAGTGACTAAAAAAACTTTTTATGAATATTTGAAGGGAAGAATATTTGATCCGCTTGATATGATAAATACAAAATTCTATCTAACAGCTGAAGAGAGAAATAGATTTCAACCATTATATTTAAATTCTCAATCAATAAAAGAGTTTACAACATCTTATGACGAACTTCACTATGAAATAGATAATCACGCTTATTTTGGGGGTGAAGGATTAGTATCAACATTTGAAGATTATGCAAAATTTTGTAAAATGTTATTAAATGGAGGAGAGCTTAAAGGTCAGAGAATTATTTCACAATCCAGTATTGATATAATGACAGAAAAACATTCTGATGGAAACGATGGATTTTATAATGCATTCTCTTTGTTTGTTCTTGAAGACCCAGAGGAAGATGGAAGAAATTCATCTAAAGGAATTTATGGCTGGTCAGGTTATCATAATACCCATTTTTGGATTGATAATGAAAAAAATCTTTTTGGTCTATTTATGACAAGAGCTAGAGAATATAGTCAGGATATTCAAAATGATTTTAGACAGGCTGTATACTCTATATATTAGTAAGTATTTATAAATCTAAACGCCGATATAGCTCAGGGGTAGAGCGTTTCCTTGGTAAGGAAAAGGTCCCGAGTTCAAATCTCGGTATTGGCTCACATCTTTTCTTTATATCAAATATTCACTTGAATATAAGGCATACGAATACATTACTAGTCGTATAATTAACCTATTAAAAAATAATTATTTTGTAGTTGGTGAGTAAAAAACTTAGATTTGATTCAGTAGCTTAAACTAACTTAACGTTAGTAGCTTGAACACCTCTTTGTCCTTCTTCCTGTTCATATTCTACTTTATCACCTTCTTTAATTTCAACCCCTTCTAGGGAGTTAATATGAACGAAACAATCTTTACCTGTTTCATCATCAGTGATAAATCCGTAGCCTTTTGAATTGTTGAAAAACTTAACAGTACCTTGCATAATTCGAATTTATAATTGTGCAAATATAACTTATATATTGTAAAATAAAACTCTTTATAATAATTTCTTTACTATGAAAGAAATTAGGGTTTACCAAAAAATAGCATAAAGGAAACTTGTAATCATCAATATAGAAAAAGCAGCTATGTTAAAAGTAGGACTTGTAGCAAATAGTTTTTTTGAAAGATTAATACCCTTTGAATCAATTTTATTTCCTTCCAAATAACTAATACCAGCAATAATCAATAGGGTAGCAATACAAGTGACCATCATCTGATTCATAAAAGGCAGATCAATGAAAATTGAAGCATTACTCCAGCCTTTTGGAGCAACCTTAAGATACATAGCTATAGGAATAGATAAGATAGCACCCCAAATAGCAGCATTATTAGTAGACTTTTTATAGAATAGACCCATTAAAAAGACAGCTAAAATTCCAGGGCTTACTACACCTGTGTATTCCTGTATAAATTGAAATACTTGCCCTAGACTTCCTAACTGAGGAGCAATTATCATTGCTATTATTAAGGCAACTATAACTGTAATTCTTCCTACTCTAAGCATTGTTTTATCCTCAGCTTTTTTATTAAAATGTGATTTGTAAATATCCATTGTAAAAATTGTAGAAGTAGAGTTTAACATTGATGCTAATGAAGATACAATTGCAGCAGCTAATGCAGCTAGAATTAATCCTTTAACGCCAACAGGAATGAAATTTTTAATAAGCCATGGGGCTGCATTATCATTAGCAAAATTTCCTGCAGTACCTATAAATCCAGGATCAACAGAAGCAACAGTTAAAGCACCTGTATCATCTAAATTCATTACATATGCAATGATTCCAGGTAGTACAACTATTATAGGAATAATAAGCTTTAAGAATGCAGCAAATGCAATTCCTTTTTGACCTTCGGCTAAACTTTTTGCAGCAAGTGTTCTTTGGATAATATATTGATTAAACCCCCAGTAATATAAATTGGCTACCCACATACCTCCTATCAAAACAGCTATTCCTGGAAGATCAAGCCATGCATCTCGTCCATTAGGTGTTATAATCTCACCTTTCGAGAGAATCATTGAAAATCTTTCAGGTGCTTTTTCATATACATAACTTAAGCCATCTATAAAACTTCCTGAATCTGTTACATTTGATAAAGCAAAATAAGTCATCATTAGCCCTCCAAGGATTAAAATAATTACTTGAATAACATCTGTCCATGCAACTGCTGCAAGTCCACCCCATAAAGAATAAGCAGCAGCAAATAAACCAAGGCCTACTATACTATTTAAAAGTATGCCACCATCACCAACTCCAATTATTGTATCTAAGGCTTTACCACCTAGATAAAGAACTGTGGTTAAATTAACAAACACAAATAAAGCAATCCAAAAAACTGCAAGTATAGTTTTAAGGTTAGCGCTATATCTTTTTTCTATAAACTCTGGAATAGTATAAAGACCTTTCTCAATAAAAATTGGCAAGAAGTATTTTCCAACTACCAATAGAGTTATTGCTGCCATCCACTCGTATGAAGCTATAGCTAGACCTAATGCAAACCCAGACCCCGACATGCCAATAAATTGTTCAGCTGATATATTTGCTGCGATTAGTGATGCACCTACTGCCCACCATGGCAATGATTTACTAGCTAGGAAATAATCCTCTGTGTTTTTTTGCCGACCAGCTTTATCTCTAGAAACCCAAAGACCAATTCCTAAGATTGTGATTGCATAGAGTCCAAAAATTAAGTAGTCTAAAAATTCAAAACTTCCAGTCATATTATTTTTGTTGCATAATATTATTGAATCGATTTCATATATACAAATATTAACAGTGCTTAAATCAAAATTGTTTAATTTTATTTTTTATATTTTAATCATGGAGTTAGATAAAATTAAGGAAAGAGAAATAATGCCTGGTTTTCATGGAAAGATTGTTAATGGCGATAATATAACATGGGCATTTTGGAGAATAGATGAAGGTGCAGAGCTTCCTGAGCATAAACATGTTCATGAACAAATAATGCATGTAATAGATGGGAAAATTAAGTTTACATTTGATGGAAAGACTTTAATTTATGGTCCAGGCTCAATAGTTGTTATCCCATCAAATATGCCGCATTCAGGAGTAGCATTAACTCAATGTAAAATTATGGATGTATTTACACCAGTTAGAGAAGATTTATAATTATGAAGATTTCATTAGAAAATAAAAGAGCATTAGTGGGTGGAAGTTCTAAAGGGATTGGTTTTGGAATTGCAAAACAATTAGCAGAATCTGGAGCGTCTGTTTGTCTTATGGCTAGAGATGAAAAAAAAATGAAAGAGTTAGTACAGAGTCTTCCGTCAAATAATTCACAATATCATTCCTACTTAGTAGTTGACTTTTCAGACTTTAGTTCATTTAAAAATATTATTGATGACTACTTGAATGAAAAGCATGTTGATATTTTAATAAATAATACTCAAGGAGTTCCTGCTGGAAATTCTTTATCAAAATCTATTGATGATTATCAAAAAGCTTTTGATGTTCTTTTTAAATGTGTTGTATATACCTCTTCAATTGCATTGAATAAAATGAAAGAAAAAGGTTGGGGTAGAATTATAAATCTTACTTCCATTTCTGTAAAAGAGCCTTTAAATTATTTAGTTTTATCAAATAGCATAAGAGCTGCTGTTGTTACGTGGGGGAAGAGTCTTTCAGTTGATCTTGCGCCTTTTGGTGTTACAGTTAATAGTATCATAACTGGATTTATTGATACAGAGCACTTGGCGCATTTAAATGAACAAAAGTCAAAGAATATGAATATTCCTATTTCTGAAATTCTAGATGGAATAAAAAAATCAATACCATCAAATCGATTAGGAAAACCATATGAAATGGGACAACTTGCAACATTTCTTGCCTCAGATAAAGCCTCTTATATTACTGGAACTGCAATCCCAATTGATGGAGGGTTTTTAAGATCAATTTAAATATCATATAATGAAAAAGGATATTAGAAGTCTTTCAGAAGATCAGCTATGTGATTTTTTTGTAGATAATGGTTATGAGTCATTTAGAGGTAAACAGGTATATGAGTGGTTATGGAACAAATCTGTAAACAGTTTTGAAAAAATGACAAACATATCCTTGCCATTAAGAAAAACACTTGATGATAATTTTGTTATAAATAATCTCTTAGTAGATAAAATTCAAAAAAGTAAAGATGGAACAATTAAAAATGCAGTTAAGTTATTTGATGGACTTGTAGTAGAATCTGTACTAATACCTAGTAGTAATAGATCAACTGCATGTGTGTCATCCCAAGTTGGTTGTAGTCTTAATTGTGAGTTTTGTGCTACATCTAAGTTAAAAAGGATGAGGAATTTAAATCCAGATGAAATTTATGATCAAGTTGTAACAATAGATAGACAAAGCCAGAATTTTTATAATAGACCGCTAACAAATATTGTTTTTATGGGAATGGGTGAGCCTTTGATGAATTATAATAATCTAATAAAATCTATAGACCTGATTAGCTCAAAAAAAGGACTTGGAATATCTCAAAAAAGGATAGTAGTTTCAACTTCAGGTATTCCTAAAATGATAAAAAAGTTAGCTGATGAATCACTAAAAGTTAACTTAGCTGTATCTCTTCACTCGGCAATAGAATCAACAAGAAATAAGATTATGCCATTCACAAAAGATTTTTCATTAAATGAATTACAAGATTCTTTGACGTATTGGTATAAAAAAACAAAAAGTAAAATAACATACGAATATGTCGTTTGGAAAGGTATAAATGATTCTAAAGCTGATATTAATGCATTAATTCAGTATTGTCAAGTTGTACCATCTAAAGTAAATCTTATTGAATACAATAGTATCGGAGATGATAATTATGTTGGTGCATCAAATAAATCAATTCTACTTTATCAAGAAGAGTTAGAAAAAAACAATATAACAGTAACTGTAAGAAGATCAAGAGGTCAGGACATAGATGCAGCTTGCGGTCAATTAGCGAATAAAGAAGTAAGTATAAATTAAAATAATTATCTTTTTTTACTTCTAGAAGCTAATATTAATGCATTATATGCATTGACTATTTTTCCAGATTTAGAAATATCTTTAAATGAAACTCTTTTATTATCATTTATTCCATCGATTTCAAAATCTATACTTATTCCAGATTCCATGATTATTTCTTTGACTTTTTTTGCAGAAAGTTTTGGAAAGTATGACAGTATAAGTGATGCTACACCAGCAACTGCAGGGGCTGCCATAGAAGTCCCGCTTAAAAAGTCATATTTATTATTGGGAAGTAATGAGTATATTTCTACTCCTGGTGCAAAAACATCAACAGTCTCTTTTCCATAGTCAGAAAAGACTGCATAAATATTTTTATCATAATTTATAGAACTTGCACCAACATTTATAAATGTATTAGAAAATTCAGGTTTACCAAAATACTGATCGTTTGGATAATTATCATTTTTATTGAGATCTAAATTTTTAGAATCATTGCCTGCTCCATGAACAATAAGAACATTATTTTCTGAAGCATATCTAATTGCATCAATAACCCATTCAGGATTAGAAGAAAAATATTTTCCAAAACTACAGTTAATAATTCTTGCTCCATTGTCTACAGCATATCTTATCG
>CAYTIE010000043.1:0-6856 GCA_964437815.1 uncultured Flavobacteriaceae bacterium | reverse complement strand
TTCAAGGATTTTATCAATTACTTCTTGTTTTTTTAATCCTTTAACTTTTTCTATTCCAAGAGTTTCAGCAATCTCAATAATTTCAGATAGCTTTTTTTCTTTAAGTAATTTTATATCATACATATATTAAATGAAGTTTTTTGAATTGAATATAATTATGTGAAATAAACTTCTATTGGGTAATAGACTACTAAATTACAAATTTATTTTTAATTTAAACAAATATCTTTCAAATTAACTAAATGTCCAAAAATAGATATTTTATTGAGTTTTCATATGATGGTTCATCATATCATGGTTTTCAAAAGCAATTGAATGCAATTACAGTCCAAGAGATTGTGGAAAATGCAATTTCTAAAATATTAAGAGGTGAAATTAGTATTATATCTGCTGGAAGAACTGATACAGGAGTTCATGCAGTAAACATGTTTGCGCATTTTGATTACGATATTAAAAGCAAAATTGAAGAAAGTAATTTCTGCTACCTTATAAATAGACTTCTTCCTGCTGATATTGCTGTGAAAGCAATACATGAGGTTAAACCTGACTCACACTCAAGGTTTGATGCTATTTCAAGAACGTATAATTATTATATAACAGATACTAAAAATCCATTTAATCATAGATATAGATATTATCTTAGTGAGGAATTAAATTATAGTAAAATGAATAAAGCTTCAAAAAAGCTTTATAAATATGATGATTTTAAATCTTTTTCTAAGTCAAATACAGATGTTAAAACATTTGACTGTAAAATAACTAATGCTATTTGGGTTAAATCAGATGATGGTTGGAAATTTGTAATAACATCAAATAGATTTCTTAGAAATATGGTAAGAGCTATTGTAGGAACATTAATTGAAATAGGGAAGGGGAGACTTAGAATAAATGACTTAGATAAAATAATTCAATCAAAAGATAGACGAAATGCTGGATATTCTGTTCCCGCAGAAGGTTTATTTTTAAAAGAAATTATTTATAATAAAGAAATATTTATAGAATCTTGGAAAAAGTAAAAGCAAAATATTTTGATTTAAAACAATTTGTTAAACTAATGCAATTTGTTAGACCATATAATAAAAGTTTTTACTTGGTCATGCTTTTTGCAATTGTTTTATCTGTTATAACAACAGTTACACCATATCTATTGAAGGTGGTTGTTGATGATTATATAATTCCAAAAGATTATACAGGAATGACCTTTATAATATTATTAATGGTTATAGCATTAACAGTCGAGGTTATATTAATGTTTTCTTTCACATATTATTCAAATTGGTTAGGACAGAGAGTAATTAAAGATATTAGGGTAAAAATTTTTGATAAAATAATTAATCTAAAAATGTCCTTTTTTGATAAAAATTCTGTTGGTAGACTTGTCACTAGAGCAGTTAGTGATATTGAAACTATTGCTAGTATATTTTCTCAGGGTTTATTTACTATTATAGCTGATCTTTTTAAGATGATAGTCATCTTATTAGTGATGATTATTATTAGTTTTAGATTAACGGTGGTAGTATTAATAATATTCCCTTTTTTAATATATGCAACAAGGTTATTTCAGAAAGCTATGAAAAAAGCATTTGAGCTTGTTAGAAGGGAAGTTGCTAATCTAAATTCCTTTGTTCAGGAAAGAATTAGTGGAATTAAAATAGTTCAAATATTTAATAGAGAAAAAATAGAAAAGGATAAATTTAATGAAATTAACACCAAGCACAGGGATGCCTGGCTTAGGACAGTATGGATAAATTCTATTTTTTTTCCAATTGCTGAAATATCAGGATCTATATGTATTGGTCTTCTTGTTTGGTATGGAGGAATTGCCAACGCAAACGGTATAAATATTTCAATTGGAACATTATTCTTATTCATAACAATGTCAGGTCTACTCTTTAGACCTCTTAGACAAATTGCTGATAAATTTAACACTCTTCAAATGGGGATGGTAGCAGTTGATAGAATTTTTTCAATTTTTGAAAATAATTCAATAATTAATGAAACAGGAGATATTGATACACCAAGTTTTAAAGGAAAAATAGAATTCAACAATGTAAGGTTTTCATATATCTCAAATATCGAAGTGTTAAAGGGGGTTTCATTTTTAGTAAGACCAGGAGAAACTCTTGCTATTGTTGGTCCAACAGGAAGTGGCAAAACAACTATTATTAATCTAATTTCAAGATTCTATAATATAAACTCAGGACAAATCAAAATAGATGATAAATCTATTAATGATTATAAATTAAATTGTTTAAGAAGTAATATAGGTGTCATATTACAAGATGTTTTCTTATTTGCAGATACAATTCAAAATAATGTTACATTATTTGATGAAGATATTTCAGAAGATCAAGTTATTAATGCTGCAAAGGAACTTGGAATTCATGAGTTTATCATGTCTCTTCCAGGGAACTATAATTTTAATGTACAAGAAAGAGGTAATACTCTTTCTTCTGGACAGAAACAATTAATAGCCTTTATGAGAGTTTTAATTAAAAATCCAGATATACTTATTCTTGATGAAGCAACATCCTCAATAGATTCATATTCTGAAGATTTAATAAAGAATGCAACAAGAAGAATAACAAAAAATAAAACTTCAGTTGTTATTGCACATAGGCTTTCTACTATTGAAGCAGCATCAACTATAATATATATGGAGGATGGGTTGATTCTGGAAATAGGAAGCCATAAAGAATTAATGGAAGTAGAAAATGGCAGATACCGCCAATTACATCAAGAGCAATTTGCTAATGTTGAACAATTAAATTAAGTCATTAAGATTGATTATTTTACCATTACAATTTAATGTCATATTTTTAGGATATATATCTACCAAACTAAGATGATTTTTATTAATGGAAGAAACAAAGTTACAATATCTAAAAGTTATTGAAAAATCTAAAAAAGTATTTAATGATAAGAATGCAGATTATGGTTCATCTTGGAGAATTTTAAGGGTTTCTTCTTTTGTTGATCAAATTCATATTAAAGCTCAAAGGATAAGAAACCTTCAGATTAATAAAGATCAGAAAATAGATGAAGGTCAATCCTCTGAATTCATTGGTATAATTAACTATTGTATAATGAGCTTAATTCAGATTGAAATTGGTGTAGTTGATGAACCAGATCTTAAGGGAAGTCAAGCTATCGAGTTATATGAGAAGAAAGTTGATGAAACATTTGAGCTTATGCTAAAGAAAAATCACGATTATGGGGAGGCTTGGAGGGATATGGAAATTTCAAGTCTTACGGACTTAATTATACAGAAAATATTTAGAATGAAAAGTATTAATAATAACGATGGAAAAACAATATCTAGTGAAGGAATAGAATCAAACTTTCAAGATATATTAAACTATTCTGTTTTTGCCTTAATCCTTTTAAGAAGATAATAAATGATGAAAAAAAAGCTAGTAATAGGTAATTGGAAAAATTATTTAAATGCAGATGAAACTATAGAGCTTGCAACAAAAATTTTCAGTCAACAAATACCTGATGATATAAGACTTATGGTTTCTCCTTGTAGTCTTTATTTAAATGAAGTGAATCAAATCTTAAAAGAATCCTCAGTTGAAGTAATTGGTCAAAACATCACTTCCTATGAATCTTCATCAGATACAGGAGGGGTCACAGCAATTGGTCTTAAGAATGTTGGAGTTAGTAGAAGTATTGTTGGACATTCAGAAGTAAGAAAAAGAAATAAGGGGTTTAAGTCTGAAGAGATATTGACACAAATAATACCTGCGGGGTTTAGCTTTATATTATGTTTTGAAGTTATTGAACAAATTCCGTTTGATATTTTAAATAATAATTTTGAAATGATTCTTGCATATGAACCTGTATGGGCAATTGGTACAGGAGAAACAGCATCTATTGAACATATTAATGAAATTCATGGTTTAGTAAAATCAAAGCTTTCAGAATTAAATCTAGATATTCCCGTATTATATGGTGGAAGTGTTAACCCCAATAATTCAAAAGAGATATTATCTCAAAAATTAGTAGATGGTGTTTTGGTTGGAGGCGCATCTACTAAATATGATGATCTATTTAAAATAATCAATTCTATATAATAAAGATTTAATAATAATTATTATAAAAAATGATTATCCTATTATAATTTTTTTAACTATCAATTGTAACCTAACAAAATAATATTAATTTATATTTGCCTTATAAACAATGACTATGTTAAAAAGATCATTTATTGTAATATTTATTTTAACATTTTTTCATGTTCAATCACAAGAAAATATGGATAATTCTATTTATCAATTTAAAGTTGAAGATATTTATGGAGAGACTTACGACTTTTCTAAATTAAAAGGAAAGAAAGTCATGATAGTAAATACCGCATCAAAATGTGGTTTAACCTATCAGTATAAGGCACTTCAAGAGCTTTATAACAGTTATAATATTTATGGTTTTGTTATTATAGGTTTTCCTTCAAATGATTTCCTTTGGCAGGAACCAGGATCAAATGAAGAAATAATAGAATTTTGTGAAGAAAACTATGGTGTTACATTTCCAATGATGACTAAAGTAAAAGTAAAAGGATTAAAAAAACACCCTGTTTATCAATATTTAACTCAAAAGTCAAAAAATAATTACAAGGATTCAAGAGTTACATGGAATTTCCAAAAATACCTTATTAATAGAGATGGTCAAATTGAAAAGATTATATCACCTAAAGCTAGACCAGACTCAGAAGAAATTATATCTTGGATAACAGATGGGGAATAAATCTAAAAAATTTTCGACTAAATGTGTTCACGAGGGGGAAATAAAGGATACAATGTATCAAGGTATTGTATCACCTCTTTTTATGTCAACAACATATCCTTGGTATGGAGGTGAGGATGCGGAGAAGAAACCTTATCCAAGGTATTTCAATACACCAAACCAAGAATTTTTATCTAAGAAAATTGCTGCTTTAGAAAACGGAGAAAAAGCCTTAATATTTACTTCTGGAATGGCTGCAATTAGTACTTCAATAATGGCTAATGTTAAAACAGGTGACCATGTTATATTTCAAGAGGATCTATATGGTGGAACTAGAAATTTTATTAAAACAGAATTTGATAAATATGGAATAGAATATTCCTTTACAAAAGGTCTGGATTCAAAGTATTTTTTAGATGAAGTTAAAGGAAACACAGTAGGAATATATGTTGAATCGCCAAGTAATCCATTGCTAAAAATAGTTGATTTAAAATCTATTTCCTCATTAGCTAAAGAAAAATCATTATGGACTATGATAGATAATACTTTTGCAAGTCCTGTTAATCAAAATCCAATTGATCATGGTATAGATATTGTAATTCATAGTGCTACTAAGTATCTTGGTGGTCATAGTGATATTTCGGCAGGAGCTGTAATTAGTACTAGTTCGAATATTGAACGAATACTCGGCTCAGCTAAGAATTTTGGAGGAAATCTTAGTGATTATACTGTTTGGCTATTAGAAAGAAGTATGAAAACATTGCATATTAGGGTTAGAGAACAAACTAATAATGCAAAACATTTAGCCAAAATGCTAAATAAAAATGATAATATTTCAGTAGTTTACTATCCAGGTCTATCTTCCCATCCTTCTCATGAGATAGCTAAATATCAAATGAATGACTTTGGAGCAATGATGTCATTTGATCTTAAAGAAAATGTGGATGTATATACATTTCTTAAATCACTTGAAATAATTAAACCTGGTATGAGTCTTGCAGGAGTTGAGACAACAGTTAATTTTCCAATTAAAACATCCCATGGATTATTAACTCAAAAGGAAAGAGAAAATCAGGGTATAGGAGATAAGCTTATTAGACTCTCTGTCGGTATAGAAGATTATCAGGACTTATATGATGATTTAGATAATGCTATAAAAAAATCAATCAAATGAAAATAGATATTCTTGCATTTGGTGCTCATCCAGATGATGTTGAAATGGGATGTGGAGGAACTATAGCAAAATCTACTTCTATGGGAAAAATTGTAGGTATTATTGATCTAACAAAAGGTGAATTGGGGACTAATGGTAGCCCCGAAGAAAGAGATAAAGAAGCAAAGGAATCAGCACAGATTTTAGGAGTAAAATTTAGAGAAAATATGGGGTTTGAAGATGGTTTTTTAGTTAATGATAAATCAAATCAAATAGAAATTGTTAAAAAAATTAGACATTATAAACCCAATATAGTTCTTACATGTGCTCAAATAGATAGACACTCGGATCATGGTAAGGCAAGTGACCTAATCTATGATTCTTGTTTTGTTAGTGGTCTTGTAAAACTTTCAACTTCATTTGATTCAAACAAACAAGATCCTTGGAGACCTCAAATTATATTAAATTATCAACAGTGGGATGATTTTAAACCTGATGTAATAGTGGATATATCAAAATTTATAAAAATTAAAGAGAATGCAATTCTTTCCTTTAAGAGCCAGGTTGTCAAAGATGATACTACAAAATCAACAAAAATTAACTCAGAAAACTTCTTAAAAAGCATTAATTATAGAGCTAAAAATTTTGGTAGATTAATTGATACTGATTTTGCAGAGGCTTTTCAATCAAGAAGAAATATTGCTGTAGATAATATTTTTGATTTAATTTAATTTTTCAACATTTAATTTTTTAGAAAACAACAAATAGTCTATTTTTGCCACCTATATGGTGGTTGTAGTTCAGTTGGTTAGAACGCCTGATTGTGGTTCAGGAGGTCGCCGGTTCGAATCCGGTCTTCCACCCAAATTTATTCAACATCTACTTTAATGGTTTCTTCCATATTAGCTATTTCCCATGCAGTATGAAATATTAATTTAGCTCTCTTTGTTAATAGATCATAACGAATTTTATCAGCTG
>CAYTIE010000042.1:0-7146 GCA_964437815.1 uncultured Flavobacteriaceae bacterium | reverse complement strand
TCCTGTGCTTGTTGAACCATCAGATTGAAGGATTCATAATCAATGTCTTCTCCATTTATTTCACCAACTGATTGATTTTGAACAACACCAGACCCTACAAATACACCTGATATAACAAAAGCAAATAATGCCATTCCAATAACAACTATTAAGAAAAAAGATCTTTTTCTTATTTGACCTAGTATAGCCATTGTTTAATTTTAAGGATCGAAATTACAACTTAGAATCTATTTTTACTATTCTTCTTCAATATTTTTTGTGATTAATATTTTTTCAATTTTTGAAGAGCTTGCTCCTTTAATTATAATCTTGTATTCATTAATTATTATTTCTTCTCCTTCATTAGGGATATATTCAATTTTATTAAATATTAATCCTCCTAAAGTTTCGTAGGAATCGCTTAAAGGTAATTCCATTTTATATTTATTATTTACATATTCAACCTCAAGTCTAGCAGAAACTTCAATTGTATCTTTATTAATTCTTTTTTCAAAATATTCAACATTATCATGTTCATCTTCAATTTCTCCAAAGAGCTCCTCTACTATATCTTCTATTGTAAGGATTCCCGATGCACCTCCGTATTCATCAATAACAACAGCCAAACTTTTTCTCTGTCTAGTTAATACTTGAAGTACTTCATTAACAAACATTGGTTCAGGAATAAATTCAACTGGTAAAAGAAAACTTTTTATATTATTTGGTTTTTTTAAAAAATCAAATGAATGAACATATCCAATAATATTATCAATAGATTTTTTATAAACAGGAAGTTTTGAAAAACCAGTATCAATGAATACTTTCTTGACATCTTCAATTTTCATTTTCAAGGCTATAGCAGTAATTTCAGTTCTTGGAACCATAATATCTCTTGCCTTTATTTCAGATAACTCTAGAGCATTTTGAAAAATTTCAATTTCAGTATCAATATCTTCTGAAGAATGTTGAATTTCATTTTCAATATAATTCTCTAATTCAACTTTTGTAAAAGAAAGTCTGGTTTCTTTTGAATTTGTATTAAAAAATTTGTTGAGGATGTAATCTGAAATTAATGTTACTGTGTTAGTTAAGGGGGAAAAAATTACATAGAAGATATATGCAGGAACTGCAAAAATTCTTATAAAAAAGTCTGAATAAATTTGAAATACAACTTTAGGTATAAATTCTGCTGTGATTAAAATTATAATAGTTGAGATAGATGTTTGTATAAGGACTATCGTTAATTCATTTATTTCAGTAATCTTATTTATTAGAAGATAATTAGTAATAAAATCTCCCATAAAAAAACCATAAATAACCAATGCAAAATTGTTTCCTATCAGCATTGTTGATATAAATTTTGATGGCTCCTTAGTTATTCTTTTAAGAATATTTGAAATAAATCCAATTTGCTTTTTTTGAATTTCAAGATTTAGTTTGTCTGAAGAGACATAAGCGATTTCCATTCCAGAAAAAAATGCAGAAAGTATAAGACTAATGATAATTATCATTTATTATTATTTGAATATTTTTTTCTAAAATACCTCCTGAACATAGCCATAAAAACAGATAATATTCCAAAAAAAACAAATATATATGCCTTTTGTCTATTTAGATTCCAATGTTGAAAAACACTAATAATTGAAATTACAGCAATTACCCAATATATTATTTCTGAAATAATAAAACTTCTCATTTATTATTAATTATTATCTGAAACATTTATTGATCCTACTAAGCTTCCAGTTAATAAATCAGAAAACTCTCTATTTGAATCTAACCTATTAGCTATTATATTATTATTATCATCAGTATATCTAAAATTTCCTTCAGTAAATAACCACTCATTTTCTGTATCAAAATATAACTGATCTGAAAATAGTGATTCTCCTAAACTAGATATTATAACTACATTACCCTGAAAATCAATTAATCCAAATTTATTATAAAGAATAGCATAATCAGAAGTAATAGTTGTTGTCCTATCATCATCAAATAGTGTGACTTTTATACCATCAACAAATTCAGAATAATTAATTGGATGATTAGAAAAATCTTTATGAGTTGGAGCATTAATTAAGGATTTTATTTTCATGGAATCTGTATATGTCATTTCAAAATCTTTTGCGATACCAATAGGAATTCTATCTTTTATATTTGAAGTGTTTATATATCCTGAGGTATCACAAGAAATAAATTGAAGAAATAAAAGGAATAGTAAAAAACTGTTAAATTTTGGCATCTATAAATTTGGAACTTTAACACTTCTTTTTATCCAGCAAGAAAAGGTTATTCTCTGACCTTGATTTCCTTCTGTAAAAATATCTGTTTTTGATGGAGCTCGTCCATTATAACTCGCAGCAGTCCTATTGGCTATCTTTCTAATTGAAGCATCAACTCTACCTCCCTTTTGTGCTGTTTGAGCAGCCAACCAATATACTGCCCTCTTATTAAATTGTGAATTACCACATGCATTTGCACTACTTGCATAAAGATTGGCAATTAATATATATGCTTTACCCATTGAAGGTTGAAAACTAAGAGCTCTTTCAGCATAATTTCTAGATGAAGTTTTTCTTCCAGAATTTTTAAGTTTTACTGCAATTCTATAAAGAATATTTGCTTTTTTGTAGTTGTCTGATTCAAGGGTAACTGATTCTTGATAATATTTTAAAGCTTCATCAGAATTTCCGCTTTTATCATTTAGTATACCTAAATAATAAGCTGAATCTGCTGAAGGCTCAAGACTATGAAGCTGTTCTACTAAAGTAACAAATAGTTTGTCATCAGAACATTCTTTTCCATCCAATCTTCCAGCAGCTCTTTTAATCCATAATGGATTATTTTTATTTGCTTCAAAACTTTTTGAATATAAAGGGATTAAAATATCACAAGTTGCTTCTTTTGCGATCTTTTGATCAATAAGCTGAAGGTATGCACCAACAGCATTAGAATTTGTATCATATATTCTTTTGTTCCTTTCCTCCTTTGATGTTAATGGAACTCCAGATTCTTCCTTCTTAAGAATTATATCAATTTTTTTTGCAATATCTATTCTAAGAGATTCAAATTTTTCTGTTAATTCTTCATACTTATTGAATAGGACCTCTAGGCTAACTTGAGAATTACCCATTTTATATAGATCATATGCTGTTTGAAAATAGTAAGCAAGTGATTTAGGGCTTGAAAAACTATTGATATCATTGTTATAAGCATACTCAAATGTTTTATATATTTTTAATTTATCCTCAAAATTATTGTCAATCATTGCTTGACCTTTACTACTATAGATCTTTCCTATCTGATTTGCACCATTTCTTTGTGGAAAATTTGCAGCCCATTCATCGTATAATTTTAATAAATCATCTATATAATTCTTTTTTTCTTGGTCACTAGAAGAATTTTTAATAAAATCTTTAAGAATTAATTCTCCATATTGAAAAGTAGCTAGGCTATATTTAGGACAATTAGTTCTCACAGACATCCAGGGTTCATATGCAGCTTTATAATTTTTTATTTTTGCAGATTCTGCAAATATTGAAAGGTTTTCCCTACAATCTGCAGAAGCGTTCTGAGACTGTAATTGGAAAAATGGAAACGTTAGAACAAAATAAAATAAAAACTTTGGGGTATTCATTTTAATTTTCATTAGTTATACTTTCTTCTTATGAACCAAATATCATTTAAGGATAACCCTAACCTAAGAGAGACATAATTTTCTTTAACAATTAAATTGCTTTCTTCTCCAATTTGTCCAAACTCTAGACCAACATTAGCTTTTGAAAGTCCAGCGAGAGGGAATCCAACCCCCAAATTTAAACTAAATTGATTTATAGGCAAATTATTTACAATAATACTTTTCTTCTCATTTTTAACTCCAAACCTATAAACTACTCTCTTCCAAAAACTAGTTAATGAAGTATATTCTGGAATATATGAAGCTCCAATTGAAATAGATTCTGCATCCCTATAGTCTACATTTTTAATATTTAAAAATTCATTTTTAAAATTCGATGAAAACTTTTTTTCTATTTGCGCTCCAACAAACCATTTATTAGTATTTCCAAGACCTACTCCATATGTGTACTTTTTTGGCACATTAAGCTCTGTTGATTTTAAACCCCTTTCTTCTAAATTAACCTCTACAAAATCTCCTAAGCTATTTGCATTAATAAGATTTGTTGTTGATGTTAAAAGGTCTTTCATATTAATGGACTTTAAAACAGAGCTTGGTGAGTAAGATAGCATGATATTAAATTGTAGATCTTTATTTATTGGTATTTCTAAATTAGAAGAAAATTGATGATTAAAGCCCGTAATCTCTGAGGAACTATTTGAATAAATCCCATAATTAACTCCCTCATAAAGATCAAAAGACTCATATTCAAATTTTCCAAAATTGTAATTTGATGTTAGACCTAAGGACAAAAATTTTGTTAAAGAAAAACCAATAGATAAAAAGACTCGGTTTATACCTCCATTTGCAGCATAAAGCCTAGTATTAATTGAGTTTGCATCATTATAGTCTTGATTTGTCTGTAAATTAAATCCCGTTGAAGAATATGGAAGAACTCCAAAACCAAAACCAAACTTTTTTGTTGGTATCGCAACAGCTATATAATTAATATTTGCGCTCGAAATATATTCATTAGAAATAGTATTGGAAATATTTGATGTTTTTAAAAATGTTCCTACCAAATAGTTTGATGTTTTTAATTTCGCGTAAGATGCAGGATTATTTAAATTAACTTCTATTGAATCAATTTTTACATCAATTCCTCCCATAGACAAATTAGAAACATTTCCGGAAAAATTTATCTCCCCTAGTTCATTTATTGAATATGGCGAACCGGTATTTGTCTGAGAAAAAAGTATACTTGAATAAAAAAGTATTACAGTTAATAAAAAATATCTATTCATCAAGAATTTGTTTGTAAAATATGATTTAAGCCATGAGCAAGAAAGTCTTGGTCAGCAAAGATTACATTTTTTATCTTATTTAGCAAAAAGTTTGCTCCACCACCACTAATAATTATTTCTATATTCGGTAAATCATCCCTATTTCTTTCTATATTGTAATTAATCTCCCCTATTACACCATTAAATATTCCAGCATGAATATGTTCCTCTGTAGATTCTCCAATTATAGATTCCATAGGCTTAAAATTAAGCTTTGGAAGCTTAGAAGTATAGTCATGTAAACTAGAGTATCTTAAATTAAATCCTGGTGATATAGATCCTCCAATATATTCTTTATTTGAAGAAACTAAATCATAAGTAATACATGTTCCTATATCAATAATTAATAAATCTTTATCAGGATATAAATTTAAACCAGCAGAAACTAATGCTACTCTATCCTCACCTAAAGACTCCGATTTATATTGATTTGTAAAAGGTAATTTGAGATTCTCATCTTTTAAAGAAATTATTATTGTATTTTCAAAAACATCTGATAATTCTTTCCCTTTATCATCAATAACAGATGAGTAAATTAATTTTTCAATCTGTCCTTTAGTTTTTATATCTAGTATATTCTCATCAAACTTATTGGAGGTAAAACTTCCTCTTTCTATTACCTTATCATCATGGATGAAAAAATACTTAGTTAAACTGTTTCCAAAATCAAAGATTAAGTTCATTGTAATACTATAATTATCAAAATTACAGAAAGATTTGAAGAACACTAGAATTGTTTTAAAATTAATATATTTGCCAGTGCTTTTGGTACCATAGCTCAGTTGGTAGAGCAAAGGACTGAAAATCCTTGTGTCCCTGGTTCGATTCCTGGTGGTACCACTAGAAAACCTTACAGTTTAGTAGGGTTTTTTTTATTTTAGCATAGATGTTGTCAAAACTTTATAAGAAAAAAGAATTTTTAAGATTTTCAATCTTTTTTGTCTGGTTAATTAATATTAGTGGATTTTTTGGTCTTTTATCAGATCAAAAAGATTTTTTCTTAATCATGTCTCCCCTTGCAATACTTATAACCTTTATTCTTTTGATATTAAACTACGATTTCAAACAAAAAGGGTTTATTACTGCTCTAATTTCAATTATTACCATTGGGTTTTTGGTGGAATTTCTTGGTGTTAATTATGATTTATTCTTTGGATCTTATGAATATGGTAATAACCTAGGATATAAAATAGGTGGAGTCCCAATTATAATGTCGGTAAATTGGTTAGTCCTTATATTTTTAGCTGGAAGTTTCACAGAAAAAATAATACCTAATTCCCTTCTTCTAAAAGTACTATTTGGATCACTATTAATGGTTTTTCTAGATATATTTCTAGAGATATGCGCGCCAAAACTTGATTATTGGAAGTTTAATGAGGAGGTTGTCCCTATAAGTAACTATAACTCTTGGTTTATAATCTCTGCAATATGCTTATACATCTATTTCAAATTAATAAAAGAAAAAGAGTATACTCTATCAACAAATATGCTGGCAATTCACTTTGCCTTCTTTGGACTATTATCTGTTTTTCTGTAATTTTATAATAAACAAATAATTATGAAATACTTATATACAATTATGGCATTGGCTCTAATTACATCATGTGATGCTCCAATGCAAGATAATGGAGAGCCTGAAGGCCCACATACATCTGCTGAATGGCAAATTTGGGCATATTCTACAGCTGCTCCAGCATATATAGCAGCAAATGCAACAGTCTTTGATGGACCACCAGATATGGGTGGAAACCTACTTAGAGAAGGAACTAATGGATGGACTTGTCTGCCAGCAAATCCAAGAGGTCAATCTGACCCAGAAAATGGATGGGTTGATGCACATGAAGCTATGCCAGTATGTGGTGATGGAGAATTTTTTAAATGGGTTGGAGCATACTTTGCAGGAGAAACTCCTATGATGGATAAAGATGGTTATGCATGGATGTTACATGGAGATATGGGTGAGGACAATACAACTCCTATGGTTATGAATAATGAAGATGCTGCTCCTGGCCAGTGGATTGAGTCTGGGCCTCATCTAATGATGATGCCAAAAGATCCAAGCTCATTGGAAGGAATGACAACAGACTTCAACTCAGGTGCACCTTATGTGATGTTTGCTGGTACTCCATATGCACATGTAATGTATCCTGTTCAGGATTATTACAAGTATCATACTAAAGAATAAAATTTATTTATTAATAAAAAAGC
>CAYTIE010000041.1:0-7444 GCA_964437815.1 uncultured Flavobacteriaceae bacterium | reverse complement strand
ATTCTTAATAATTATATCCTTTAAATTAAAGTAATGGGTTTAAACACAAAATCACACTGGGAAGGTATATATAAAAAGAAAATGCCCAATGAAGTTTCTTGGACACAAGAAATACCTCAAACCTCAATTGATTTTTTAGAGTCATTCAATCTATCAAAGGAGTCTGCAATTATTGATGTTGGTGGAGGAGAGAGTAAGTTTGTAGATTATCTATTATCAAAAGGATATAATAATATAACAGTGTTAGATATATCAAAAAATGCTATTGAAAAAGCTAAAAAAAGAATTGGCAAAGAATCGGATAAAGTGAAGTGGGTAATTTGTGATATTAATAATTTTAAACCTAGCAAAAAATTTGACTTTTGGCATGATAGAGCAGTTTTCCATTTTCTAACATCTAAGGAAAATATTGTAAACTATACTAAAATGGTGTCAGATTATGCAACAAAATTTGTGGTAGGCACATTCTCAACTGACGGTCCAAAAAAATGTAGTGGTCTAGACATATGTCAATATAACGAAACATCAATTATAAAAACTTTTGAAACCCCAAATTTTAAAAAAGTTGAATCTAAAAGAGTGGATCATGAAACCCCATTTGGTACGATTCAAAATTTTATTTTTTGTAGTTTTACAGCTACCTAAAAATTAACCTATGAAATACAATAAATTGCCTGGTACAGAAATTGTAGTAAGTAAAATTTGTCTCGGAACCATGACTTGGGGAACCCAAAATACAGAGGAAGAAGCTTTTGAGCAAATGGATTATGCCCTAGAAAATGGAGTGAACTTTTTTGATACTGCAGAGCTCTACCCAGTTCCTGCTTCTGCTGAAACATATGCTACTACAGAATTATATATTGGTAAATGGCTAGAAAGTAGAAAATCTAGAGACAAGATAATATTAGGTAGTAAAATTGCTGGACCTGGAGATTATACTGCCCACATTAGAAAAACTGGATTTAAGGGTGATTCTATAGAGACAGCATTAGATGAAAGTCTTAAAAGACTTAAGACAGATTATATTGATTTATATCAATTGCATTGGCCTGAAAGACTAACTAATTATTTTGCAGTTAGAAACTTTAAATACTTTAATGATTCTTGGGAAGACAACTTCCAAGAAATATTACTTAAATTAAAAAAAGCCATTGATGCTGGAAAAGTAAGACATATTGGACTCTCCAATGAAAATCCATGGGGTATAATGAAATTTTTAGAATATTCTAAAAACGGACTTCCAAAAATGATTACTATTCAAAACCCTTATTCTTTATTAAATAGACTTTTTGAGATAGGTTCTGGCGAAATATGTAAAAGAGAGAATGTTGGACTACTAGCATACTCTCCCTTAGGATTTGGAGTACTTACAGGAAAATATAGAAATGGAAATGTTCCAAAAAACAGCAGACTTACTTTATTTCCAACTATGGCTAGATATACAAATGACAATTGTAAAAGCGCAATAGAGTTATATCATCAAATTGCTGAGAGACATAACTTAACACTAACAGAATTAGCATTAGCTTTTGTTAATGACAGACCATTTGTTACGAGCAATATTATTGGAGCAACAAATATTCAGCAACTCAAAGAGAATATTGATAGCATAAACACTAAACTATCTAAAGATATACTTGATGAGATTAATCAAGCTCAAGAAAGAATTCCTAATCCAGCTCCATAAATTTATTACTGAGGATCTGGGCCATAATTATTGTCTCCAATATCTCCTTTTCTAACAAGAAGTATAAGAAGCCAGATTGCCCCAACTAATAAATATAGAACGTCTAGAAGAAATAAAATTCCAATAATACCCATTGACGGAGAAAAAATAGAAGGATCTATCTGGTTTGGGTCTATATCCTCTCCCATTAAGAGTAAATCAGTACCAAACATTACGATAAAAACACCTATTAGTATAAAATATAAAATCACAGGAATACCGTATAGGTAGAAATATATCCATCCACTCTTTCCAATATCATGTATTCTTCTTATAGCGACAGCTATGGTGGGGATTAAAATAGTTAAGCTGTATGCAAATGATATTATACCAATGCCTAAAGTGCTATTAAAGGTACCAAATAATAAGTCTAGACCAATAGCGGGTATAGTAAAAATTATTGAAAAAAGAATAAACATCCAGTATTCTTGTCTGCTTGCTCTGCCATTAAAATCTGCATATTGTTTTAAACATTTTATAAACCACTTCATAATTAATTTTATTTTCGATGAAGTTAATATCATTTTTTTAATTTTAACTATGGATTATAAAAAACTTGTTCTTTCAACAAATGAAGTTGAAAAAATAGTTAAAAAGGGATATGGGATTCTAGGGTCTGCATCAAAGCTTCAAGGAGAAATTGATATTAATTATAAAATCTCAACTAAAAATTCTCAAGATTATATATTAAAGATTTCAAGACCAGATTCAACTTCGGATTATCTAGACTTTCAAATTAAAATTTTAAAATTCATTAATTCAAAAAATAAGAATCTCCCTCTTTCTAAAATAGTTTTAAATAAAAAAAGGAAAGATATAACTGAAATTCAAGATAATTATGGAGATAAAAGAATAGTAAGACTTTTAAAATGGATCCCTGGGAGATTATGGAGTTCAGTTAACCCACAACTGGATTGTTTACGTTATAGCTTAGGAGAAAAAAGCGGAAATATAACTAAGTTGCTAAAAGGCTTTGATCATAAAATTGCACATAGAAAATTTGAATGGGATATTGCACAATCACTTTGGACAAAAAAACATTTAAACCTTTTTAATAATGATCAAAAAACAATATTAAAATATTTTCATAAAGAGTTTGAGTTAAAAAATAATGATTATAAAAAACTTAGAAAAGCTGTTATACATAATGATATAAATGATAATAATATTATTGTTTCAGAAGATCTCATTAGTCCATCTGTTAGGTCTATAGTTGATTTTGGAGATGCTGTAAATACTCAAATAATTAATGAAGTTGGTACAGCATGTGCATATGCAATAATGAATCAAAACGATCCATTAGAGGCAGCTTTACCTTTAGTATCAGGATATCATAGTGTATATCCCTTAAAAGAAAATGAGATTGATCATTTATATAATGTGATTGCAATGAAGCTTGTAATATCTGTAACAAAATCTGCAATCAACAGAACTAAAGAACCAGGAAATAAATACCTTTTAATTAGCGAAAAAAAAGCATGGGAATTATTAAACAAATGGTATAATATTAGTTCTGAATTTGCAACTTATAGTTTTAGAAAATCTTGTGGTTTTAGATCCCATCCAAATTATGATAAATTTAAAAAGTGGTGTTCAAATCAATCAATCTCAATATCTAAATTATTCCCGTCAATAAAAAAGAATAATCTAGAAAAAATAGATTTAAGTGTTGCAACAAAATTTATTGAACCATCTGAAGTTGGAGATCTTGAAATATTTCAATATAAAATTGAAAGACTTCAAAAAAAATTTCCTGATAAAATTTTAGCTGGTGGTTATCTAGAACCTAGGGCTATATATACAACAGATAAATATGGAAAAAAGGGCAACTCCGGTAATGAGAATAGGACTATACATATTGGTTTAGATTTTTGGCTACCAGCTCAAACTCCTGTGCATGCTATTTTGGATGGAGAAGTGGTAATTGCAATAAATGATGCAGGAGAAAAAGAATATGGAGGACTAGTCGTTCTAAAACACAAAACGAAAGACTTTGAATTTTTTACACTTTATGGGCATAACTCTGTTAAGAGTGCAACAAAGCATTCCATTGGAGATAAAATTAAAAAAGGAGATAAAATTTCAGAACTTGGCAACTATCCAGAGAATGGAAACTGGCCTCCTCATCTTCATTTTCAAGTAATCTTATCAATGATGGATTTCAAAATTGATTTTCCTGGAGTAATGTATTATAATCAAATAGAAATCTGGAAAGAAATCTGTCCAGATCCTAACTTATTATTTAAATCAAAAAGTATTAATACAAAAAAAGGAATTACTAATCATGAAATAATAGATTATAGAAACAGCCATCTTGGTAAAAGCCTAAAACTTCATTATAATGAACCTATTAGAATTGTGAGAGGTGCAGGTCAATACTTGATAGATAATTCAGGGAGGCTATATCTTGATACGGTTAATAATGTTGCTCATGTTGGACATGAGAACCCTGAAATAGTTCTGGCTGGCCAAAAACAAATGGCTGTATTAAATACTAATACAAGATATTTACATGAAGGTATTAATACCCTAGCTGAAAAACTTCTCAATACACTTCCTAAAGAATTATCAGTTTGTTATTTTGTTAATTCAGGAAGTGAAGCAAACGAATTAGCAATAAGGATGATGAAAGAAGTCACAGGTCAAAAAGATATTATTGTTTCACAATGGGGTTATCATGGAAATACAAACAAATGTATAGACATCTCTTCATATAAATTTGACAGAAAGGGTGGCAAAGGTGCTCCAAAGAATACTCATGTAATACCAATTCCAGATTCTTATAGAGGAAAATATAGAGGATCAAGTACTGGTCAAGATTATTCTAAAGAGGTGAAAAAATGTATTGGCAAAATACACTCTAAAAAAAGAGGAGTTGGAGGGTTTATCATTGAGCCAATAATTAGCTGCGGAGGTCAGGTTGAATTACCAGAGGGGTTTTTAAAAAAGTCTTATAAATATATTCGTAAGGCAGGTGGGCTTTGTATATCTGATGAAGTTCAAGTTGGCTGTGGAAGATTAGGCGAAAGCTTCTGGGGGTTCCAACTTCACGATGTAGTGCCAGATATAGTTACTATTGGAAAACCTTTTGGGAATGGCCATCCAATTGGAGCTGTAGTATGTAGAGAAAAAATAGCTAATAAATTTGCAAATGGAATGGAATTTTTTAACACATTTGGAGGAAACCCAGTTTCATGTTCAATTGCATCAGAAGTATTAAGTTTTATTGAGAAATATAGTCTTCAAAAAAATGCACTCTTAACTGGTAAATATTTAAAAAATCAATTAATAACACTAGCGAAAAAGTATCCTATAATTGGAGAAGTTAGAGGCAAGGGTCTGTTTTTAGGGATTGAATTAACTGATAATAAATTAAACCCTTTAAAAGATCATGCTAATTATTTAGTAAATAGAATGAAAGAATTTGGTATTCTTATGAGTACTGATGGGCCAGATGATAATGTAATGAAGATTAAACCTCCTATTATTTTCACCCAAGAAGATTGTGATAAATTAGTTTTCTATTTGGATAAAATTTTTAAAGAAGATTTTATGAAATTTTATTAGATTTAGTATAATGAAAAAAATTCTAACATTTATAGTTACATTATTTTCAGTATTATGTTTTATTATTCTATTTAATACTCTTACTCTTAAACCAGAAATTATTGATAATTCCCCTATTGAAAAATTAGAAGTCTCTGATGAGGCAATAAATAGATTTAGCGGTGCTATTAAATTCAAAACAATTTCAACTGGAAATTCAGAATCTGATTATAGTAATGAATTTGTAGGATTGCATAAATATTTTGAAAAAGTTTTCCCCTTAATTCATTCAAAGCTTGAAAAAAAAGTATTCAATTATAGTTTATTATATAAATGGGAAGGAGAGGATGTTAATCTAAAGCCAATTCTATTAATGTCACATATAGATGTAGTACCCGTAGACATAAATACTATAGAAGATTGGGAAGCACCTCCATTTTCTGGTGAAATAAAAAACGGTAGAGTTTATGGCAGAGGAACTATGGATGATAAAGTATCAGTCCTAGGAATTATGGAAGCTGTTGAAACCCTGATATCAAATGGATATAATCCAAAAAGAACTGTCTATTTAGCTTTTGGACATGACGAAGAAATTGGCGGAGTTAATGGCGCTGGAGTAATAGCTCAACATCTTCAAGACAATAATATTCATTTAGAATTTGTTCTAGACGAAGGAGGAGTTGTAGCAGAAGATTTAATCCCCGGGGTTTCAAAACCTGTTGCTATAATAAATGTTGCTGAAAAAGGTTATGTTTCATATGAGCTTACTATCCAAACCGAAGGAGGTCATTCATCTATGCCACCAAAAGATAATACTATTGGATCGCTGGCAACCGCAATAACAAAACTTGAAAAAAACCCATTTAAACTAAAAATGATTCCTCTATTAAAAGATCAAATTAAATTAATCGGTGCTGAAATGCCATTTGTATCTAAATTATTTTTTGCAAATACGTGGCTATTTAAAAATCCTATCTTAGAAGGGTTAAATGCTAGAACTACCACAGCGCCAACTATAATTAACGGTGGGGTAAAAGATAATGTAATTCCAACAACTGCTAGAGTTGTTGTGAATTTTAGAATCATGGTTGGTGATACGCCCGATAAGATTAAACAGCATATCATAAAAACAATTAATGACAATAGAATTACAGTTAAAGAAATAAATTCTCCAAGTCTTGCATCACCTGTTTCTGATTTCAAATCAGAAGCATATAAAACAATTAAAAAAACTGTTTTACAAATAATACCAGATCTAATTGTAAGCCCAGGGCTAGTTTCAGGGGCAACTGACACAAGACATTATGAAAAAATATCTGATAATGCATATAGATTCTATCCAATTAGAGTTAATAAAAATACTCGAACTGGATTTCATGGTATCAATGAAAATATTGGTGTTGAAAACTATAAAGAGATTGTCCAATTTACGTATCAATTCATTCTTAATCAGAACTAGAAGTAACTATATTTCAAACAAATTACTTAAAATATAGTACCTTTGAGCTAGTAAAAAGGGATATAAATGAAAACAAAATCTGAAATTGTTGACAATTGGTTAGTTCGTTATACAGGTATTGAACTAGATGGTTTTGGCGAATATATTTTACTTACAAACTTCGATAAATATGTTGCAGTCTTTGCAGAAGTAATGAAATGTAAAATAGATGGGGAAGATAAGCATATGCCTTCTGCTACATCAAACAATATTACAATAATCAACTTTGGAATGGGAAGCCCAAATGCTGCAACTATAATGGATTTACTTTCAGCAATTAATCCTAAAGCTGTTCTTTTTCTAGGGAAATGTGGAGGTTTAAAAAAGAGAATTAACATTGGAGATTTTATTCTTCCAATTGGGGCTATTCGAGGGGATGGTACTTCAAATGATTACTTTCCACCAGAGGTTCCAGCTATGCCATCTTTCTCTTTGCAAAAAGCAATATCAACCACAATTAGAGAGCATGAAATTGATTATTGGACAGGAACTGTATACACAACTAATAGAAGAGTTTGGGAATATGACAAAGGCTTTAAAGAGTATATTAAAAAGACTAGAGCTTATGCTATAGATATGGAAACTGCTACTTTATTTACAGTTGGATTTCATAATAAAATTCCTGTTGGAGCATTTTTATTAGTATCTGATTCTCCAATGATTCCAGAAGGAGT
>CAYTIE010000040.1:0-7553 GCA_964437815.1 uncultured Flavobacteriaceae bacterium | reverse complement strand
ATTGTATGATTCATAAATAATAATAAAAATACTAAATTGTTCTAATTTGGGCAATCTAATTAAATTAATGAAGCATTCCCCAATTATCACCAACATTAACATCTACCGTTAAAGGTGTAGAGAAAGAATGATAATCACTTTTAGCTACACTCATCATTTCTTCTTTGATGATCTTGATCATTGTTTTTTCATCACCTTTTGGAACTTCAAATATTAATTCATCGTGAATTTGTAATAACATTTTTGATTTTGTATTTTTTTTATCTATTAATTTTTTTTCTAATCTAATCATTGCTAATCGCATAATTTCTGATGCAGATCCTTGAATTGGTGCATTAATTGCTGCACGTTCTTGAAAGTTTCTTACATTAAAATTTTTATCATTTATGCCATTAAAATGAGATCTTCTTCCAAAAATATTATTTACATATCCACTTTTTCTACAAAATTTAATTGTGTTATCCATATAAACTTTAATCTCAGGAAATTTTGAAAAATATGCGTCTAAAAATTCTTCTGCTTCATAATTAGAAACATTAATCTGTTTTGCCAAGCCGTACTGTGAGATGCCATAAATGATCCCAAAATTTATTGCTTTAGCTTTTCTTCGATGATCTTGATCAACTTTTTTTATATCAATATTAAAAATCTGACTTGCGGTTAAAGAATGGATATCCTCATTATTTTTAAAAGCTTTTTTGAGTTCTTTAACTTCAGCGAGATCTGCTAAAATTCTCATTTCAATTTGATTATAATCAGCAGATATTAATAAGTGATCTTTTTTAGCAGTAAAAGCTTTTCTAATATCTTTGCCATCTTCTGATTTTATAGGAATATTTTGCAAATTAGGATCACTTGATGCCAATCTACCCGTTGTAGTGGCTGCTAATAAAAATGATGTATGCACTCTTTTAGTTTGTGGATTAATATGCTCAGGCAATGCATCTGAATAGGTATTCTTTAATTTTGAAACCTGTCTCCAATCTAAAACTAACTTTGGAAATTTATGTCCTTTAAACGCTAAATCCTCTAAAACACTAGCACTTGTTGCAAAGCTTCCTTTTTTAGTTTTTTTTAATCCTGCAATCTTAAGATCATTATAGATTATTTCTCCTAATTGTTTTGGAGACGCAATATTGAATTCTTTTTTAGAAATCTTGAAAACTTCTTTTTCTAGATTTTTAATTTTTTTTTCAAATTTCAAAGATAGTGATTTTAAAAATTTACTATCAACTTCAACTCCTTCCATTTCCATAAAAGCAAGAATTTTTATTAATGGCTTTTCAAATATCTCATAAATATTGATCATCTTTTCTAATTTTAAATTTTTAATAAATTTTTTGTATAATCTAAAAGTAATATCTGCATCTTCTGCAGCGTAATCTTTAGCCTTATCGATCTCTACTTCGCTAAAATTGATTTGTTTTTTTCCAGTACCAACTATCTCTTTAAATGAAATAGTTTTATGTCCTAAATGAATTTCTGATAATGTATCCATATTGTGTCTATTTTTTCCTGCATCTAAAACATACGACATCAGCATGGTATCCTCCATTGAGGAAATATTTATTCCATGTTTGAATAAAACTATAAAATCAAATTTTATATTCTGACCAATTTTTTTAACACTAGGATCTTCCAATAACGATTTTAGTTTTTTAATAACAATATCTTTATTAATACATTTGGAAGAATTATGACCAATTGGGATATAGCAAGCTTTACCAATTTTTGAACAAAGCGAAATTCCAACTAAATCAGCTTGATGAGGGTCTAAAGAGCTTGTTTCTGTATCAACAGCAACTTCACCTGTTTCTTCTGCTTCCTGTATCCATAGATCTATTTGTTTTGCATCTGTGATTAAATGATAATTTTTATTATTAATTGGTTTTTGGTTTTCTAATACTTTTGTTTCTGTTGCTGAACTTGATAATTCAGGTTCGCCATATGCTGAAATTACAGAACTTAATAATCTATTAAATTCCATTTCTCTTAAAAATTTATATAATTTATCTTTATCTATATCTTTTAAAATAAATTCACTTAAATCTCTTTTTATTGGAGAGTCATGCTTCAACGTAACAAGTTGCTTACTTATCAACGCCTTGTCTTTATTTTCTATAAGTGTTTCTCTTCTTTTATTTTGTTTAATTTCGTGAGCAGATTTTAAGAGTTTTTCTAAAGTTCCATATTTATTGATTAATTCAGCAGCAGTTTTTACACCTATTCCTGGAACTCCTGGAACATTATCACTACTATCTCCTGCAAGAGATTGAACATCAATTACTTTTGAGGCATCAACTCCGAACTTATTCATTATATCATCCTCTGAAATAAATTTATTTTTTATAGGATCGAAAATTCGAACATCTTTTTTGTAAAGTTGCATCAAATCTTTATCTGAAGAAACTATTGTAACTTTTGCACCTTTTTTAAGAATTTTTTCCACGTAAGTTGCAATTAAATCATCTGCCTCATAGTTTGGAAGATCAACTGAGGGTAAATTAAAAGCTAATACAGATTTTCTAATATACTCAAACTGAGGAGCCAAATCATCAGGAGCTTCTGATCGATTAGCTTTATAATCGCTGTAAATTTCATTTCTAAATGTTTGTCTAGCTGAATCAAAAATTACTGCAAAATGAGTTGGTTTTTGCAAGTTTTGATTTGATTTTGAATCTTCTAAAAGTTTGAAGAGCATGCTACAAAATCCACTCACTGCACCTGTTGGAAGTCCATCACTTTTTCTAGTCAATGGTGGTAAAGCATAATAAGCTCTAAAGATATATCCTGATCCGTCTATTAAATAAAAATGATCGGTTTTTTTTATTTTACTCATTTAATAATGTTATCTTATTTCTCTTAATGTTATAAATGTATAACCATATATGGAAAAAAAAAACGTTGTAGATGTTAAAAACTTAAAAAAAACTTATTCAAAAAAAGGAGTAAACCTCGTTGAGGCCTTAAAAAGTTTAAACTTAGAAGTGAAAGAAGGTGAAATTTTTGGATTGTTGGGTCCAAACGGAGCTGGAAAAAGCACATTTATTAATATACTTGGAGGATCTGTTATAAAAAGTGAAGGAACAGTGAATGTTTGGGGTTTTGATTTAGATAAGAATCCTCGACAAGTAAGAGCATCTATTGGAATAGTTCCTCAAGAAGTAAATATAGACCCATTTTTTAGTCCAAAAAAGTTATTAGAATTACAAGCAGGATTATATGGAGTTAAAAAAAAAGACAGAATAACAGATACAATTTTAAAATTAGTATCTTTAGAAAAACAAGCAAATAGTTATTCAAGAAGTTTGTCTGGGGGCATGAAAAGAAGGTTGTTAGTAGCAAAATCCATGGTTCATCAACCTCCAATAATAATTTTAGATGAACCAACGGCTGGGGTAGATGTGGATCTTAGGAAAAAATTATGGGAAAATGTCAGATCTTTAAACAACAAAGGTGTAACTATTATACTTACAACTCACTATTTAGAAGAAGCTGAAAAAATGTGTGACAGAATTGGAATTTTAAACCATGGAGAATTGGTAGCTCTAGATACTACAAAAAATCTTTTAAATAAAATTCAAACAAAGATAGTCAAATTTATCACAGATAAAAAAGTAAATATTAACGAAAATATTTTAAAATCATTAAAAATTATTTCTAACGAAAAAAATAAATTTTGTATTTCTTATGAAAAAAGCAAAATTAACATTGACCAAATTATTAGTCATTTAAATGTACAAAATATAAAAATATTTGATATTTCTACAGATGATGGTGATCTTGAAGACGTATTTTTAAGGTTAACAAAAAACTAGATTAATTATTATTTTAGATGTAAAATCGAATCAATGGAGCTTGTAAAAACAATATCAAATAATAAAATAATTAAAATTTTATTAATTTCTCTTTTAGGTTCTATTTTTTTAACAATTTCTGCAAAAATCAAAATTCCTTTTTATCCAGTACCTATGACAATGCAAACTTTTGTTGTATTATTTTTAGGTATTTCATTTGGTTATAAAGTTGGGGTAACAACAATTTTTTTATATCTGTTAGAAGGTATTATGGGTTTGCCAGTATTTTCTAATTCTCCAGAAAAAGGAATAGGTATTGCATATTTTGTAGGACCTACAATGGGTTATTTAATTGGATTTATTTTTGCATGTTTTCTTGCAGGTTATTTTAAATATAATTCAAATTATTTAATTAATTTTATAAAAATTTTAATATCAACATCAGTTATTTATTTATTTGGAGTCATATGGTTGGGTAATTTAATTGGTTGGGATAAACCAATTCTTCAATTGGGCGTTTATCCATTTCTATTAGCTGAATTTTTTAAAATTTTATTGTTAACTTTATTAGTTAACAAAGTTATTAGGTTAAGAAAATTTATTTAGGTGATCTTTTTGATAGGATTCGTTGCAATGTTCTTCTGTGCATTTTTAAACGTCTAGCAGTTTCTGATACGTTTCTATTGCATAACTCAAACACTCTATGAATATGTTCCCATTTAACTCTATCAGCTGACATAGGATTTTCTGGTGGCGAGGCTTTTCTATTTGGATCCGCTAAAAGAGCTTTTTCTACATCCTCTGCATCAGCGGGTTTTGCAAGATAATCAATTGCTCCCTCTTTAATTGCCGCAACAGCTGTTGGAATATTTCCATAACCAGTTAGCATTATTATTCTGCTGTTGGGATTATTTGTTTGAATTTCTTTTACAACTTCCAGTCCATTTCCATCATTTAACCTTAAATCTACAACTGCGAAAGCTGGTTTTTTCAATTTTACAGATTCTATTCCAATCTTTACACTCTCTGCTTGTGAAACTTGAAAACCTTTTTTTTCCATTGCCCTAGATAGTCTCTCTCTAAATGGATTATCATCATCTACTATTAACAGCGAATTATCCTTAAATTCACTAATTTTTTTTATGTTTTGGGTTTCTGTCATTAAGACATATATATATGGAAATAAATTTCTTTATTTCAATGTTATTATTTACTTTACTTTAACAAGCATATCCCATAAATGCTGAATTTATATAGAAATTGCATACTAGTTATGCGGTTTTTTTTGTTAAATTTTTTTTGAGGAAATAAATGGAAAAATTTAAATCAGTTGATGAACTAGTAGAACAACTGAAACCAACAGAACCGGTTTATTGTATTAGAAGAAAATCAATAAAATTATCTTCTAAATATTTTAGGAATAAATTCCCAGGAAAAATTCTTTATGCTGTTAAGACCAATCCAAACCCTATTGTACTACAAACAATTATAGAAAGTGGAATTAATAATTTTGACATAGCGTCAATAAAAGAAATTGAAACAATTAAAAAAATTAACCCAAACGCTAATTGTTCATATATGCATACCGTCAAAAGTAGAGAAAATATTAATGAAGCGTATTTTAAACATGGTATAAAAACATTTTCCTTAGATACCAAAGATGAGTTAATTAAAATTATTGAAAGCACAAATCATGCAAAAGATTTAGAATTATTTGTGAGAGTGGCAGTTTCAAATGAACATGCAGAAATAGACTTATCAAAAAAATTTGGAGCAATTAGCTCAGAAGCTTCTGGCTTATTAAGGCTAGCTAAACAATGTGCAAAAAAAATAGGATTAAGTTTTCATGTTGGTTCACAATGTATGCATCCAATATCATATACTAAAGGAATTGCTGAAATTGGCATCATTATTAAAAAAACAAAAATTATTCCAGATGTAATAAACATAGGAGGAGGTTTTCCAACTATATATCCTGATTTAATTCCTCAATCACTTGACAATTATTTTGAGGAAATTAAGAAAGCATTATCAAATTTAAAATTAAATAAACTTCCAGAAATTATTTGTGAACCTGGTCGAGCTATTGTTGCTGAAAGTGGTTCAACAATTACAAGGGTAAATTTAAGAAAAAAACAAAAACTCTATATAAATGATGGAACGTATGGAACACTTTTTGATGCCGGTGTGCCAAATATAGTTTATCCTTCAAGGCTTATAACAAGTGGAAGAACTATATCAAAAAAATTAACTTCATTTGATTTTTATGGACCAACATGTGATAGCATGGATTATATGAAAGGTCCTTTCATCTTGCCAAATAATATAAAAGAAAACGATTATATTGAATTAGGTCAACTGGGTGCTTACGGCCTAACATTTAGAACTGAATTTAATGGATTTTATTCAAACAATATATTTGAAGTAGAAGATAATCCAATTATGACAATGTATGGCAAAGAGACAAATAAAGAGTTTCTTGTTGCTTGATGCCAGACAAAAAAAATTTATCCCATAATAGAAAAAAAGACTTATTAAGCAAAGAAGTGGAGCATATAGACATTGCCTCTTTTGATGCAAGGGACATAATCTCATCAATGAAAAAGATGTCTTTCGTTTCAAGAGAAACTGCAAACGCGGCTAATATTTTTAATGAAATGTTAAAAGATAAAGACTGTACTATTTTCTTAACTTTAGCCGGATCTACTTCGGCAGCTGGATGCATGCATGTCTATAGGGATATGATTAAATATAATATGGTTGATGCTATTGTGGCTACAGGAGCTTCTATAATTGATATGGATTTTTTTGAAGCTTTAGGATTCAAGCATTATCAAGGATCTCAATTCCAAAATGACACCGAGTTAAGAGAAAATTATATAGATAGAATTTATGATACTTACATCGATGAAAATGAATTACAAATGTGTGATAAAACGATTGGTAAGATTGCAGATAATTTAGAACCAAAAAGCTACACATCTAGAGAGTTTATTAATGAAATAGGAAAATTTTTAAAATCAAATGCCAAAAAGAAAGGATCTTTAATTGAAATGGCATATGATAATAACGTCCCAATATTCTGCCCTGCTTTTACAGACTCTAGTGCAGGTTTTGGATTAGTAATGCATCAAGAAAGAAACCCAAAAAAACATATTACTATAGACTCGATAAGAGAGTTTCGTGAATTAACTGAAATAAAAATAAAATCTAAAGGATCTGGATTATTCATGATTGGTGGAGGTGTGCCAAAAAATTTTATTCAAGATACAGTAATTTGTGCAGAACTTTTGGGAGAAGAAGTTGATATGCACAAATATGCGGTACAAATAACAGTTGCCGATTCAAGAGATGGTGCTTGTAGTAGCTCAACTCTAAAAGAGGCAAGTTCTTGGGGAAAAGTAGATGTTACAAAAGAACAAATGGTTTTTGCTGAAGCTACTAGCATTTTACCACTAATAGCTAGTGATGCATATCATAGAGGCGCATGGAAGAATAGAGCTAGAAAAAATTTCAATAAAATATTTGGTTAAAAATTGAATTACTTATCTAACAAATTAGGTTTTCTTGGAGTTGATAATAAATTCAGTGTTAAAGAAAAAGTTGTTGTTGTCCCTTTTGGTTTGGAAAAAACGGTTAGCTATGGTGGAGGCACAAAAAATGGACCAAAAGAAATTATTAAAGCTTCACATCAAGTAGAGCTTTATGATGAGGAACTTAATTGTGAACCATATAAAAAAATTGGAATTAAAACTT
>CAYTIE010000039.1:0-8080 GCA_964437815.1 uncultured Flavobacteriaceae bacterium | reverse complement strand
TCTATGATTGAATCAAATCCAAAAATTAAATCTTTAATTGAAGAGTTCAATCTAAAATTCTAATTTTATACCCATATTCTCATAATATACCTCCTTAATCATTCCATCTACTAAACCAACTTTTGGTACATATATCTTATTGGACACTGACCATTCCATAGTTTTTAAAAATATTTTTAATGCTGGAAGTATTACATCAGCTCTGTCAGGGTTTAAATTATATTCCAATACTCTTTCTTCAAAATTTATTTTTGAGAGTTTGTTAAGCAATGTTATCATTGAAAAATATGAAATTGGTTTTCCTGATTTAGTACCTGTTAAATACTGAATTTTATTAATATTACCTCCTGTTCCATATAATTTTAGTTTAAAATCAGTATCCAAGTGATCTTTTATCCAGGTTTTTACTTCATCCCACACATCATCTTTATTTCTTTTATTTAAACCTCTAACAGTACCAATATTAAAAGACTTTGATATAGTTTTTTCTCCATTTTGAACAAAACTTAATTCAGTACTTCCACCACCAACATCAACGTATAAGTTTTTTCTAAATGGATTGTTTTTTTCAATAGGTTTAGCATTTGAAATAATTTTTGCTTCTTTTAAACCATCAATTATTTCAATTTCAATTCCCGTTTCACTTTTAACTTTAGATTTAATAGCGTTAGAGTTTTTAGCTTCTCTAAGGGCAGATGTGGCATATGCAAGATAATACTTTACATCATGAACCTTCATTATATACTTCATTGAATAAATAGCATTAATAAGTATTTCAATTTTACTTTTTGAAATAGAATTATTATTAAATGAGTCTTCTCCAAGTCTAAGTGGAAGTCTTAAATAGCTGTTTTTTTGAAAATGAGGTTTTCCTTTATCATCTTTAATAACATAAGATATTAGCATTCTTACAGCATTTGACCCAATATCTATAGCGGCAATTTTATTTAAATCCAAACTTAACTATTAATCTTATAAAAATAATCATAAGTATCCCATTGAGATCTAACTTTTTTATTTTTGTTTTCAACAAATTCATTCTGTTTATTAAGATTAATAAGCCTAGATTTAACATTATCATTTAAACTTATTTGAATGGTGTCCAAAATTTGCTTTTTAAGATTTTCTTGATAAATAGGGCAAGCAACCTCTACTCTATTGTCTAGATTCCTTGTCATAAGATCGGCAGATGATATATAAACTTTTTTATCTCCATCATTTTCAAACACATAAACTCTAGGGTGTTCTAGATATTTATCAACTATACTGATGACCTCTATATTTTCACTTAAATTTTTTAGATTAGGAATTAAACAGCATATCCCACGAATAATTAATTTTATTTTAACTCCAGCATTACTTGCTTCATACAACTTATTAACAAATCTATTGCTTGTCAAACTGTTTAATTTTAAAATTATTTCTGATTTTTTCCCATTAATAGAATTCTCTATTTCTTTATCAATTAATAAAAATAACAATGAAGATGTATAATGAGGAGAGACTATAAGGTGTTTATATTTTTGTATTTTATAGTTAACCTTCAAGAACTCAAAAACCTTACTTACATCCTTTAATATACCCTGATTAGAAGTAAATAGAGTATAATCAGTATAGACTTCTGCAGTAGATTCATTAAAATTTCCAGTACTAATAAATCCATAAAATTTCTTATTGTTGTTTTCCCTTCTCTCAATTAAACATATTTTAGAATGGACTTTTAAACCTTTAACACCAAAAATTAATTCAACTCCAGCTAATTTTAACATTTCAGCTATCCTAATGTTATTTTCTTCATCAAATCTTGCTTGAAGTTCTATTTGAACTAGAACCTTTTTCCCGTTTTTTGCTGCATTAATTAATGAACTAATAACATTAGAGTTTTTAGATAATCTATATAAAGTTATTTTTATTGACCTAACATTTGGATCAATTGCAGATTGTCTCAGAAAGGCAACTAAATATGAAAATGAGTGGTAAGGGGTATACATCAAAAAATCCTTTTTAGAAATTTGCATTAGTAGATTAGCTTCAATATGAAAATCACGAATATTTAATGGTTTCTTTTTTTTATATAACAAGTCATTTCTAGATAGATCTGGAAAGTCCATATAATCTCTCCTTTGGTGATACCTAGCGCCTGGTATTAAGCTATCATTTGAAGTGATTTTTAATTTTTTAATAATAAAATTTAGAGTAGATTTTGAAATGTCTTTATCATAAACTAACCTAACTGGATTACTATATTTTCTTTTTCTAACATATTCAGAGATTTTTTTTATATAACTTTTTGACAGGTCAATGTCATCAATATCCATTTCTGCATCTCGTGTAATTTTAACCATATGGGTATCAATTCTTTCATAATTGTAATAACTGAAAATTATTTTTAAATGATATCTAATTATATCATCTATTAGCATTATGTATTGTTTTTTAGATTTTTTTGGAAGAACAACAAATCTACTAATGTTCTCTGGTATTTCAACTATAGCATGAATATTGTCCTGTTTCTTAAAACTCATATTAGCAATTAAGAAAGCTTTGTTATCTGTAAAATCATATTTCTTTCTTTTGGAAAGAATAATTGTTACTAAAGCAGGACTAATTTTTCTTAAAAAAAAATCTCTTAAAAACTCTTTTTGAGAGTCCTTTACTTCATTTTCGTTAATAAAATAAATATCCTCTTTTTCTAATGACAACTGAATTGAATCCAATATTTCAGAACTTTTAGTCTGAAGCTTTATAACCTTATTTGTAATTTGATCTAAAAGATTAATTGCTTTTTTATTTTTACCATTATCCTTATCAACTACTGACTCTGCAATTCTTTTAACAGTTGCATATCTAACTTGGAAAAATTCATCTAAATTATTTGAAAAAATTCCAAGAAACCTTAATCTTTCAATTATAGGGACTTTTGTATCAGATGCTTCTTGAAGAACTCTAGCATTAAAATCTAACCAACTAATCTCTCTATTTAAATATTTATTTTTCACTTTTTATATTGTTTGAGTAAAAAGTTGGTTTTAGCTTAAAAATATCTGACCATTTATTAGAATCAAATTTTACAGAAAACCATCTTGCAGTTGGCAAATTTAGAATTTTATTTTCAGAAAAATAATTTGAAATTTCTGTATAAGCTGGATTATGACCAACTAAAGTAATATTAGAGTAATTATTATCAATCTGTTTTATAAACTCAAATACATCTTTATAATTAAATGTATACAAATCTTTACAAACATTAATCTTACTAGTATTTATAGACAAACGATGTAACAATATCAAACAAGTATGAATAGCTCTATTTGCAGGGCTTGTGAAGAATTTCTCAGTAGAAATAAATTGATCTTTTGATTGATCAGCAATTTTTTTTATTTTTTCAATTCCAAACTCATTTAATGGTCTATCAATATCAGATACATTATAATCCCATGAAGATTTTGAATGTCTTAGAAAAGTAATAGTTTTCATTTATGGAGATAAAAGTTTAGTTTCCCATTTATTGTTAATAAAACTACATACTACCCTGTTGTGTAACCTGTTCTCTCTACCTTGCCAAAATTCTATTTCTTGAATAAAAATCTCTATCCCACCCCAATTACTTGGCCTTTTTAAATCTGATTTTTTATTTTCTTTTAAGAATTTATTATACCTCTTTAGTAATTCATCATAACTTGAAATTATTTGACTTTGATTTGATATTATAGCACTAATTTGACTCTTAAAAGGCCTAGATTTAAAATAGGTTTCCGAATAATTTTTTGAACATTTTTTAGCAATACCTTTAAAAATAACTTGCCTTTCTAAAGGAGCCCAATAGAATGATGCGCAAATATTTGGGTTATCATTTATCTCTTCTCCTTTTTTACTCTTATAATTTGTAAAAAATATCAAACTCCTATCCTTAATCTCCTTCAACAAAACTACCCTTGATGAAGGTAAACTATTCTTATCTACAGTTGAAACTGTCATCGCATTTACTTCAATTACTTTCTCAGAATTTTTAGCTTCTTTGAACCACTTCACAAAAAAATTCATTGGGTTATCACCAACATCATCTATACTTAAGGAATCTTGACCGTATAATTTTCTATGATTAAATAGTTTCATAACTCTTTTGAAATATTAATTTTTGATGCTAATAAGTATATAACTGCCATTCTAATTGCAACTCCATTTTCTACTTGATCTAAAATTATTGAATTATTTGATTCAACAATATCAGATGTAATCTCAACTCCTCTATTAATTGGTCCAGGATGAAGAATTAAAATATCTTTTTTTAATTGATCTATCTTTTTTTTATCAAGTCCATAAAGAAGAGTGTATTCCCTGTTGTTAGGAAAATAAGATTTTTCCATTCTTTCATACTGAACGCGTAATACATTAACTGCATCACACCAGGATAAAGCTTTATCAAGATTAGTTTCTATAGATAGTCCTAAAGATTCAATTTCTCTTGGTATTAAACTTAAAGGACTACATATTTTTATTTTAGCATTTAATAATCTAAGAGCATATATATTTGATAAAGCAACCCTAGAGTGAAGTATATCCCCTACAATAAGTATTTTTCTACCATTTAAGTCACCTAACTTTTCCTTTAATGAATAAGCATCAAGTAATGCTTGTGTGGGATGTTCATTAGTTCCATCACCAGCATTCACAATACATGATTCAACATTTTTAGAAAGCAATAAAGCAGCACCTGGATTTGGATGTCTAATAACAATCATATCTACTTTCATTGCTAAAATATTATTTACAGTATCTATTAATGTTTCACCTTTCTTTATTGATGAAGATGAACTTGAAAAATTAATCACATCTGCACTAAGCCTTTTTTCTGCTAATTCAAATGATAATTTTGTTCTAGTACTATTTTCAAAAAAAAGATTAGCAATAGTTATATCCCTTAAACTTGGAACTTTCTTAATTGGCCTATTAAGAACTTCTTTAAAATGATCTGCTGTATTAAAAATTAGCTCAATATCATCTCTTTTTATATATTTTATTCCTAATAGATTGTCTACACTTAATTGTTCCATTATTTACTTTTCAATATATACAACATTGTCATTTTTATTTTTTCCCCAAACTACACTAACTTTATCACCATCTATAGTATCAATTTTTGCTCCAAAATAATTAGCTTGAATTGGCAGTTCCCTCTTAAATCTTCGATCTATTAATACCATTAATTCAATAGATTCTGGTCTACCATAACTATCAATTGATGACATTGCTGCTCTGATACTTCTCCCCGTAAAAAGAACATCATCAATTAATACTACTTTTTTACTTTCTATTGAAATTTCAATATTAGATGGTTTAACTTTAATTGTTTTTTCATTTCTTCTAAAATCATCTCTAAAAAAAGTGTAATCTAGATTACCCGAAGTTATTTTCTTATCTGCATGTTTTTCAGAAAGAACATTTAATAACTTTTCTAATAAATAAATTCCTCTAGGTTGAAGCCCAATCAAAACAGTATTACTAAAATCATGATGATTTTCAATTAATTGACATACAAGTCTATTAATAATTATATCAATCTGATTAGCATTTAAAAGAACCTTTTTTTGCATGATTTTAGTATAAATACAAAAGTATAAATTTTAAATTCAGGTAAAAAAAAACCCTTCAAAAACTGAAGGGGCTGAAGTTTATTATTTATCTTTCTTTTTTGACTTTGTCACTTTTTTCTTTTTTACCTCTTCTGCATCATCTTTCTTTTTTGACTTTGTCACTTTTTTCTTTTTTACCTCTTCTGCATCATCTTTCTTTTTTGACTTTGTTACTTTTTTCTTTTTTACCTCTTCTGCATCATCTTCACTTTTTATTGAATTATTATGAGTTAATAAATGAGACGCCAAAACTCGTTTAAATTCTCTATTAAACTCTATAATCATAAAATCAGCCAATTCACCCTTAATTAACCTAGAACCATCAGATTTTTCTAAATGCCTATATGGAACAAAAGCTGAAAGATCTTCATTAAAATTTATTATTGCTCCTTTTTCAACTACTTCAGCAATTTTTGAATTATGAATTGTTTCAACAGCAAAATCTTTTTCGTATATGTCCCAAGGATTATCCTTTGTTTGCTTATGCCCAAGACTTAATTTCCTACCCTCTGTATCTAAGTCGAGAACAATTACTTCAATCATATCACCTATAGATAAAAATTCTGAGGGATGTTTTATTTTTTTAGACCAAGAAAGGTCCGATATATAAATCAATCCATCTATTCCTTCTTCTAATTCAATAAAAACACCAAAATTTGTAAAGTTTCTAACTTTACCAGTATGTTTTGAACCAACAGGAAACTTTTTTGTTATATCAGTCCACGGATCTTGAGTTAATTGTTTAATACCTAAAGACATTTTCCTTGAATCTCTATCTAAAGTCAAAACGACAGCTTCAATAGAATCTCCAACACTAACAAAATCTTGAGCAGATCTTAAATGAGTAGACCAAGACATTTCCGAAACATGTACCAAACCTTCTATACCATCTTTTATTTCAACAAATGCACCATAGTCAGCAATAACTACTACTTTTCCTGAAATTTTAGAACCTTCTTGAATATCATTACCTAAGTTTTCCCATGGATGATCAGTTAGTTGTTTTAAACCAAGTTGAATCTTAGATTTGTCATCATCGAAATCTAAAATTACAACTTTAATAGACTGATCAAGTGTAAGAACTTCGCTAGGATGGTTAATTCTAGTCCAAGATAAATCAGTAATATGAATTAATCCATCAACCCCTCCTAAGTCAATAAAAACTCCATAAGATGTCATATTTTTAACAGTTCCTTCTAGAACTTGCCCTTTTTCAAGTTGACCTATTATACCTTTCTTTTGTTTTTCTAAATCTGCTTCAATTAAAGCTTTATGAGATACCACAACATTTTTAAATTCATGATTAATTTTAACAACTTTAAAATCCATATTTTTATTAGTATACTGATCGTAATCTCTAATTGGTTTAATATCAATTTGAGACCCTGGCAGGAATGCTTCAATCCCAAATACGTCAACAATCATACCTCCCTTTGTTCTACATTTAACGTATCCTTGAACGATTTCATTTTTATCATGAGCCTCATTAACTTTATCCCAGGCTTTGATTGTTCTTGCTTTCTTATGAGATAAAATTAATTGACCTGTCTTATCCTCTCTAATATCAACTATAACTTCAACTTTGTCACCTACCTTTAGATCAGGATTATATCTAAATTCGTTTCTAGATATAACACCTTCTGATTTTGCATTTATATCGATAATAACATCTCTTTCTGTTAAATGAATTACATTTCCTAAGATTATATTATCATCTGAAGTATCAACAAAATTAGCTTGAACAAGTTTTTCGAATTCTTTAATCTGTTTTTCATCAATCTTATCAATTCCTTCTTGATATTGATGCCAGTTAAAGTTATTTAAAAATTCATCATCATTATTATGATCTGATAATGCCTTTTTTGAAACAGATTTTTTAGAAGATTTCTCCTTTTTATCCGTTTCAAATTTATTTTCTTCTATCATAGACGGCAAAAATATAATTAATTACCTTATTGACAAAGATTAGAACGAAATTTTAAGAAACTATTTTTTAATTATATTAAGTATTTTTTCAAAGACCTGATCTATTGAAAGATTTGATACATCAATAGAGTATGAGTCCTCAGCTTTCTTTAGAGGTGCTATTTCTCTTGTTGAATCAGTAATATCTCGATAATTAAGATTATCCAAAACATAATCATAATTAATTTCATCTTTATTTATTTCAGAAAATCTTCTTTTTGCTCTAATTTCAGGCTTTGCAAACAAAAAAAACTTAAAATCTGCATCAGGAAAAACAACAGTTCCTATATCTCTTCCATCAATAACAGTAGATTGATTTTTTGAAAACTCTCTGAGATGTTTGTAAACATGTTCTCTAACCCTTTTTTCTTTAGCAAAATCACTTACAATTTCAGATATTCCTACAGATCTAATATCATGTGATACGTCCTCACCATTTAAATAGATTAAATTTTTTCCATTACTATATTTAGAATTAAGTG
>CAYTIE010000038.1:0-9082 GCA_964437815.1 uncultured Flavobacteriaceae bacterium | reverse complement strand
AACCCAGGACCCTCTCCTTAAAAGGGAGATGCTCTACCAACTGAGCTACCAGGTCAAAAAAGAAGGTCAAATATACTATGAAATATTGATTTAACAATCATGTTTTTTGTTATAAGTTTGTCCTGTCAAAATGCAAAAAATGAAAAAAACAATTTTTCTTATCGGATATATGGGATCTGGAAAATCAGTTATTGGTAAAAACCTATCTAAGGTTGTTTTGTATAACTTTTATGATTTAGATAATTATATTACAACTAATGAGGGGTTAACTATAAATCAAATTTTTGAAGAGAAAAAGGAGCTGTATTTTAGAAAAATTGAAAGAGAATATTTAATGGAGTTGATAGATAAGAATGAGGATAAAATTATTTCACTTGGAGGAGGTACACCATGTTATAGTAACAATATGGAAATAATTTTGAATACAATCAACTCTGATTCAATATACATTAATAGATCAATAGATTTTTTAGTTAATCGACTATATAATAGAATATCTTCTAGACCTTTAATTTCTCATCTAAAAAGCAGGGAAGAGTTAAAAGAATTTATATCTAAGCATCTTTTTGAAAGAAATCAATATTATTTAAGGTCTAAAAAAATATTAAATTCAAATAATTCAAAATTAGATGAGATTGTTGAAGAATTAATAGGTCTTCTAGGTTAAATAAGCACCTATATTGTTATTATTTAATTTAACTTCTATATGGCTTTTAATTGATGTTGATAAGGATAATCCAATAAAGTTTATTTTAATAGGAAATAATGTATGATCTCTATTGACTAGTACAGCAGTGTTTATTTTTTTTGGTTCGTATTTAGTTAATTCTTTTATTACATATATTAAAGTCTTGCCAGTATTTGATACATCGTCAATTAAAATAATTGATTTATCTTTTATTTTAATTTTTGAAGATTTTATTGCAACAGTATTTAATGGTTTTTTTTTATTTAAAGAAATATTTACAAACTCAATATTAATATTACAAATAGACTTTAATTCTTTAATTACTCTTTTTGCAATTATTGATCCATTTTTTTCAATACCGCAAATTATAATTGATTTATCATCAAAATTTTCTTCATAAATCTCATACGAGATTCTTTTAATTTTTTCTTCAATTTGCTCTTTATCTAAAATCTTATTGTCTTTCATATTAATCCAAATATAACCAACTCTTTTAAAAAAAATAAAGTAATGTTGTATCTTCGTAACCAATTTATGAATAAGTTTACTATATATCTTCTCTTAACATTTACTTTGTTACTATCATGTAATAAAGATGATGATGATAATACAGTTGAAATAAGGGATTATTCTGAACAAGTTGTTACAGATGAACAGACAATTGAAGAATATCTTAAGTCACATTATTATAATTATGAAGATTTTAATAGTTCTAATAGCTTTGAAGTTGATACAAAAGTTAGGATTGATACTATAACAGATGCAACAGCAAATAAAACACCATTATTTGATCAGGTTAAAATTAAAACTATAAATGTTTCAGATTCAGATGGTATAGAAACTCCTCATAAATTATACTATATTATTGCTCGTGAGGGTACAATTTCTAATCCATCAATTGTTGATTCTGTGTATATTACATATAAAGGAATGTTAACTGATAATTCTATTTTTGATGAAAGGAAATACCCTACTTGGTTAGATTTAGCAAATTCACTGGAGGGATTTAGAGAAGGTGTGAGTGAATTAAAATCTGGAGAATTTAGACAAAACTCTAATGGAACTATTCAATACTCTTCATATGGGATAGGATTGTTTTTTCTCCCTTCAGGGATTGGTTACTTTGAAAATACAACTTCAAATATTCCTGAATACTCACCTCTTATATTTTCAGTATCATTAATGACTTCAAATCCTACTGATCATGATAGTGATGGGATATTATCAATCAATGAAGATATTGATGGTGATGGTAGCCCTTTTTATGATGATACAGATAATGATAATTTATGGAATATGTATGATGCAGATGATGATGGTGATGGAACCTTAACAATAAATGAACTAGACAAGAATAATGATCAGATTATAGATGATACTAATAATGACGGTATCCCTGATTATCTTGATCCTGACAATTAAATTCTATTTCTTTTTACTAAAAATCCTATAAGGAAGATCATAGGATAACAAAATAGAAAATCTATTATTTGTTGAATCAATATTCCCGTTTGGAATATTTAGACCATTAGCATTAATGATTTTTATCTCACCACTATTTAACCCTCTTTCATATCTTATATCTATTCCAATCGACTTTATTTTTATTCTTGACCCCAACAAAAGGGATAATTTGTATTTATCCTTAATTTCTTCTAAATCAAAAAAATCACTACTAGTTTTAAAATTGTATTTAAATGATGGACCTCCGAAAACACTAATAGGCCCAAGAATATTGTAACCAAATATTATAGGGATTTGAATTTCTGAGGATTCAAAATTATGTTTTAAAATATCTTCTGAAATATTTCCAGAAAGGATTGTTGAACCTTGATTTGATTTTGAAAAAATAAAATTTAACTCAGGTCTTACATAAAATGTAATAAGATCAATCTCTGTATATATACCAAATTGAAATCCTGTTGCGTTTTTTAAATCAAGGTCATAGTTATCAATTGTATTTTGGATATTTTCAATAGATCCAAATGAATCATCGTTAAGACCAAAATTTATTCCCAGGTTACCTTGTGAGAATAATAGTGTGTTTAATGATAGGAAAAATATTAATATATGTGTTTTCATTTCTTTCTTGAGATTACTTTTTTTACAGCTTTTATAATGGAATCAGCATCCAAACCATATTTTTTCATTAAGTCAGAAGGTTTTCCAGATTCACCAAATGTGTCATTTGTAGCTATAAATTCTTGAGGTGTAGGATAGTTAAGACTTAATGTTCTAGAGATACTTTCTCCTAATCCTCCAAGAAAGTTATGCTCTTCAGCTGACACTATAGCATTTGTTTTTTTTACAGAATTAATTATAATTTCTTCATCTAAAGGTTTGATAGTATGGATATTTATTATCTCAGATGATATTCCAATTTCTTCAAGTTTTTTTGAGGCTTCTATAGATTCCCATACTAAATGTCCAGTTGATACTATTGTTACATCCTTCCCCTCTTTTAACAGAATACCCTTGCCGATTATAAAATCAAAATTTTTACTTGTAAAGTTTGGAACCTTTGGTCTTCCAAATCTTAGATATACAGGACCATTATAATCTGCAATAGCAATCGTGGCTAGCTTAGTTTGATTAAAATCACATGTATTTATAACTGTCATTCCAGGCAGCATTTTCATTAATCCAATATCTTCAAGTATTTGATGAGTTGCACCATCCTCACCTAAAGTAATTCCAGCATGTGATGCACAGATTTTAACATTTTTAGAGGAATAGGCAATAGATTGTCTAATTTGATCATAAACTCTTCCAGTAGAAAAATTTGCAAATGTCCCTGTGAAAGGTATTTTTTTACCAATTGTTAATCCAGCTGCAATTCCCATCATATTTGCCTCTGCAATCCCCACCTGTATAAATCTATCAGGATTTTCTTTTGCAAAATCATTCATCTTTAAAGAACCTGTTAAGTCTGCACATAAAGCAACTACGTTATTATTATTTCTTCCAAGTTCTGTTAGACCTTCACCAAAACCTGATCTTGTATCTTTATCGCCTGTATTAGTATATTTTTGCATATTTAATAATCGCCTAATGTTTCAGGATTTTGTGAAAGAGCAATTTCTAGTTGTTCATCATTTGGTGCTACGCCATGCCACTTATGAGTATTCATCATGAAATCAACACCATTTCCCATTATTGTTTTCATTAACACTGCAATAGGTTTACTATTTTTTGTTGATTCAGTTGCCTTAACCATTCCGTTTAATATTTCTTTCATATTATTTCCCTCTTCAATTTCAATTACTTCCCATCCAAATGAAGAGAATTTATCTTTAAGATTACCAATATTTAAAACATCTGAAGTAGAACCATCAATTTGTTGACCATTTAAATCTACAATTGCTATTAAATTATCTACATTATTAGCAGAAGCAAACATAAGTGCTTCCCAGTTTTGGCCTTCTTGAAGTTCTCCATCGCCAGTTAATACATAAACTAAAGATTCATCATTATTTAATTTTTTTGATAATGCCGATCCAATACCAACCGATAGACCTTGACCTAAAGATCCTGATGAAATTCTAACTCCTGGAAGGTTATCATGATTAGTAGGATGACCTTGAAGCCTAGAATTTATTTTTCTGAATGTATTTAATTCATTTAAATTAAAAAACCCAAATCTTGATAAAATACTATAGTAGACAGGAGAAATATGACCATTTGACAATATAAATATATCTTCATTAACTCCATCTTTTGAGAACGGAATTTTAAAATTTAATATTTCGTTAAATAGAACAACAAAGAATTCAGTGCAGCCTAATGATCCTCCTGGATGACCAGAATTAACCTGATGAACCATTCTTAAAATATCTCTTCTTACTTGAGATACAAGGTTATTGAGGTCTGTGCTCATTTGTTTTTTTATAGCTATAAATGTAGTATTTAACTTATGAGAATCAAAGTTGAATATATTCTTTTTATCATCAATTATTGATTATTAATTAACAAAGGTATTATCATAACTAATTCTTTAGTTATTTTTGAATAAATGAAGATTTTAGATTTATATATAATTAAAAAATACATTGGCACATTTATTATAATGCTTGGACTATTTATTCCAATTGGTATTATGGTTGATATTGCGGAGAAAATAGATAAGTTTAAAGAAAATGAGGTTCCTAGTGACAAAATTATTGATTACTATGTTGATTTTATTTGGTATTTCGGAAATCAACTTTATCCTGTTTTTATTTTCTTAGCAGTGATATGGTTTACTTCAAGAATTGCTAATAATACTGAAATTACAGCTATTTTATCATCTGGATTGTCATATAAAAGATTTATAAGACCTTATATGATATCAGCCTCATTGATAGCACTGTTTACATTTTTTTCAGGAATGTTTATAGTACCTAAATCAAATCTTAGATTCAATGAGTTTATTGCAACATATGTTAAAAATAAAGATGAAAGACAAACAGATCGATTATTTAAGCAGATAAATGATAATGAATATATATATGTGAGTGATTATGACCCTAATAGAATGAGAGGGAATAACTTTACTCTAGAGCATTTTAATGAAATAAATATGGAGCATAAAATTACAGCCAGTAGTATAAGATGGATTGAGGAGGATAGTATTTTTAGACTTATTGATTATAAAATTAGAACCTTTAAAAATGAATTGGAAATATTAGAGAAGTCTAATTACAAAGATACTATCTTAGATTTTAATGTTAAAGACCTTTCCCCAGTTAATTATGTTGCAGAAACATTAAATTATTCTGAATTAAATAGATTGATTAGGTATGAGAAAAAAAGTGGATCTTCATTAATTAATTCTCACCTACTTGTAAGGCATAAACGTTATACTATACCTTTATCTTGTTTAATTCTTTCAATAATAGGTGTCTCAGTTTCATCTTTTAAGCAAAGAGGAGGTATGGGTTTTAATCTAGCTATTGGAGTCTCTCTTGGGTTTTTCTTTATTTTTTTAGATAAAATCCTAGGCGTATTAGTTGTTAAATCAAACTTTTCTCCTGGAATTGCTGCATGGGGTATAATTTTATTCTTTTCATTGATTGCTCTTTTTTTATTTAGAAAAGCAATGAAATAATTTGCAATTAATAAATATATTTACATAGGTATATAAAAAATAGTATGGAATTTTTAGAATTTGAATTACCAATTAAAGAGATTATAGATCAAATTGATAAATGTAAATCTACTGAAGATCAAACAAGTGTTAATGCATCGAAGACATATAAACTTCTTCAAAAGAAGCTTGATGAAACAAAAAAGACTATATATGGTAACTTAACACCTTGGCAAAAAGTTCAATTATCGAGACATCCTAATAGACCTTATACTTTGGATTATATAAACAATATTTTAGGAGACACATTTCTTGAGCTCCATGGTGATAGAAATATCTCAGACGATAAGGCTATGATTGGAGGCCTAGGGAAAATTGATAATCAAACTTTTATGGTCATTGGTACTCAAAAAGGAAATAATACTAAAATGCGACAATATAGAAATTTTGGAATGGCCAACCCAGAAGGATATAGAAAGGCTCTTAGGTTAATGAAAAAAGCTGAGAAGTTCAATATTCCAATAATTTCATTTATCGATACTCCTGGCGCATATCCTGGACTTGAAGCAGAAGAAAGGGGTCAAGGTGAAGCAATAGCAAGAAATCTTTATGAAATGATGTCACTTAAGGTTCCTATAATTGTTGTAGTTATTGGAGAGGGAGCATCAGGAGGTGCTTTAGGGATTGGTGTAGGAGATTCTATAATGATGTTAGAGAATACATGGTACTCGGTTATTTCTCCAGAGTCCTGTTCTTCAATCTTATGGAGAAGTTGGGATTATAAAGAGAAGGCTGCAGAGGTCTTGAAATTAACAGCTGATGACATGTATAAAAATAAACTTATCGACAAAATTATAAAAGAACCATTTGGTGGAGCTCATTATAATAAAGAGGTTGTTTTTAAGAATGTTAAAAAAGAAATTATTAATTCATACAATAAGATAAAAGGATTATCATCAAAAAAATTGGTCTTTAATAGAAGAAAAAGGTTTTATAATATAGGAAAATTTAATAGTTAAAGTACACTATCAACAATTAAATTGACTTATTAACAAATTTGGTGTTTAAACTTTTATCGTGTGACATTCCCTAGATGTTTATTAAATTCTTTCTTTTATATAAATTTATGATATGGAAGATCCAAATCCTTTAAAAGTTTTTCAGAATGATAAATCATCTGTTGTTAATATAAATGATGGTAAATTACCGCCTCAGGCAATTAGTCTAGAAGAAGCTGTAATAGGTGCTATGCTTATTGATGAGAAAGGTGTTGATGAGGTAATTGAAATTTTGATTCCTGAGGTCTTCTATAAAAAATCTCATCAACTTATTTTTGAATCAATTGAAAGGTTATTTAAGAATTCTGAGCCAATAGACTTGCTTACTGTATCTGCTGATTTAAAAAAAAGTAAAACCTTAAAAAATGTTGGGGGAGAGTTTTATCTAATTGAGCTTTCGCAAAAAGTTTCTTCTTCTGCTCATATAGAGCACCATGCAAGAATTATTCAACAGAAGTTTATACAAAGAAAACTAATTCAAATCTCAAATGAAGTTATACAAAAAGCATATGATGAAAGTACTGATGTTTTAGATTTATTGGATCAAGCAGAATCAAAACTATATGATGTAACTCAAGGACACCTTAAAAAGTCATCTGTTAGTGCTGAAGATTTAGTTAGGGAAGCTAAAAGAAAAATTGAAGAAATTGCTAAACTCAAAGGTTTAAGTGGAGTTCCTAGTGGATTTGATAAGCTTGATAGTATAACTTCAGGTTGGCAGCCAAGTGATCTTATAATTATTGCTTCTAGGCCAGGTATGGGTAAGACTGCTTTATCTTTATCAATGGCAAGGAATATAGCTATTGAACATAAAATCCCTGTTGCTTTTTTTTCTCTTGAAATGTCAGCTATACAATTAATTACAAGACTTATATCTGCTGAGACTGGATTAAAATCTGATATTTTAAGAACAGGTAAATTAGCTCCACATGAATGGCAACAGTTAAATAATCAAATTACTGATCTTGAAAGCGCCCCATTATTTATCGATGATACACCATCTCTAACTATTTTTGAATTAAGAGCTAAAGCAAGAAGATTGGTATCTTCAAATGATATAAAAGTTATTATTATTGATTATCTGCAACTTATGCATCTTGGAAGTTCTACTAAAACTGGCAATAGAGAACAAGAAATATCAATTATTTCAAGAAATCTAAAAGCTTTAGCAAAAGAATTAAATGTACCTGTTATTGCTCTATCACAACTTTCAAGAGCCGTAGAAACTAGATCAGGTACAAAGAGACCAATTTTATCAGATTTAAGAGAGTCTGGAGCTATTGAGCAAGATGCAGATATAGTTTCTTTTATTTATAGGCCAGAATACTATGGTATAGATAATTGGGATGATGAACTTCAAACTCCTTCTCAAGGTCAAGGAGAATTAATTATAGCAAAGCATAGAAATGGAGCATTAGGAAATGTTAGACTTAGGTTTACAGCAGAGTTAGGTAAGTTTGAAGATACAGAGGGCTATGATTCTCCTTTTCAATTCCAATCTAAGCTTAATAAATCAGACCAAGAGAAGCTTGATGATAAAGATGACACTCCATTCTAATTCTTTATTAAAAAAGACTTAAGAAATTCATCTAAATCACCATTTAATACATTCTCAACATCATTTCTTTCAATATTAGTTCTTACATCCTTAACTAATTTGTATGGATGTAAAACATAATTTCTTATTTGAGAGCCCCATTCTATTTTCTTTTTTGAATCTTCTATTTTTTTTCTTTCTTCTTGAGTTTTTTGTATCTCAATCTCATAAAGCTGAGACTTCAATAATTGCATTGCTTTCTCCTTATTGTCTAGTTGAGATCTTGTTTCTGAATTTTCAACCACTATTCCAGAAGGTTTATGTTTTAATCTTACTGCAGTTTCTAATTTATTTACACTCTGACCACCAGCACCTCCAGACCTCATAGTTTCCCAAGTTATGTCACTAGGATTAATTATTATTTCTATACTTTCGTCAACTAATGGGTAAATGTAGACAGAGGCAAATGAAGTATGTCTCTTTGCATTACTATCAAATGGAGATATTCTAACTAATCTATGAACCCCATTCTCGCCTTTAAGCCATCCAAAGGCATAATCTCCATCAATTTGAAGAGTAACAGTTTTTATTCCTGCAACATCTCCGGGTTGATTGTTTAGTTCTGATATTTTAAATTTATTTTTCTCTCCCCACATTAAATACATTCTCATTAACATTTCAGCCCAATCACAACTTTCTGTGCCTCCAGCTCCAGCAGTAATTTGAAGGATTGC
>CAYTIE010000037.1:8049-9314 GCA_964437815.1 uncultured Flavobacteriaceae bacterium | reverse complement strand
AACAGGGGTAATAGGGTGTTTAAATACGAATAACATAGGAGATTATATTCAAACTATAGCTGTTATTAACTTAATAGGAAAGGATTATAAAATATTAGACAGGGAGAGCTTAAATAGATATAAGGAGAAACCCCGAAAGATAATAATCAATGGATGGTTTATGGAAAACCCTCTTAATTTTCCTCCTTCAAGCAATTTAAATCCTTTGTTCATTTCTTTTCATATCAACCCTTCTATTTCCAAAGCTTTTTTAAACACTAGTACGCTAAGTTATTTGAAAGAACACCAGCCTATAGGGTGCAGAGATAAATTCACCCAAACCCTTTTAGAAACACATAAAATCAAAACCTTCCTATCCTCATGCGTTACATTAACTTTGAACAAAAAAGATTTTATAAACTCATCAAATAAAGAAAATACAGCATTAATAATTGGACCTTTTGACAGACTTAAACCATATATTCAAACAAAAAAAGGCCTCTATAAGATGCTAATTTCTACAATTAAGTTACCTTATAAATTTTTGAACTATCAAACAAAAAAAACAATTTTTAACAAATGGTTAAAACAACAAAACCTTAAACTTAATTTTGCTAACCAGATAGCAGAAAAAAAGATTTCCTCTCATCTAGAAGGGTTAAAATTAGCGGAAGAATTATTAAGAAAAATTGCCGATTCGGATTATGTAATTACATCAAGGCTACACTCGGCCTTGCCAGCTGTAGCAATGGGAAAAAAAGTAATTTTTATTAACGAAGGGTTGGACAATATAAATCACAGCTCTAGGATAAGTGGGGTGCAATCTTTTTTTAAGTCAATAAAGCTAAAAGAGATTAGAATGCTTAATTTTGACTCTATAATAATTGATAAAAATCACATGATTTATTCTAAAAAAACACAAGAAATTATCAACACCTTTTTAAAGAAGTAAGATGAAAGTTTTAGTTATTGGAGGCGGGGGAAGAGAACATGCTGTTGCTCGGTCTTTCTCTAAAAGCAAGAAATGTAGCCAGATTTTTATACTTCCAGGAAATGCAGGAACAGCAGAAATTGGACAAAACATTTTGGGAGATGTAAATGATTTTAACCTCATAAAGAATATAGTTTTGTCTAATCAAATTTCTGTTGTTTTTGTTGGTCCTGAAGACCCTATTGTTAATGGTATTTATGATTTTTTTAAGAAGGACAAATCATTAAAAGATATATTAATTATAGCGCCTGGAAAAAATGCAGCAAGATTAGAAGGGAGTAAAGATTTTGCAAAA
>CAYTIE010000037.1:0-7949 GCA_964437815.1 uncultured Flavobacteriaceae bacterium | reverse complement strand
GGAATGGGAGCTGTTTCTCCTGTACCATTTGCAGATGAGGCGTTTAAAATAAAAATAGAAGAAAAAATTATAAAGCCTACGATTAAAGGTATTCAAGATGAAGGAATGGATTATATAGGATTTGTTTTTATAGGACTAATTAAAGTTAAGGATGAGCCGTATGTTATTGAGTATAATGTGAGGATGGGCGATCCAGAGACAGAAGTTGTATTTCCTAGGATTAAGTCAGATATTTTAGAACTCTTGTTAGCTCTAGAAGTAGAAGAATTCCCTTTATTCGAACTCGATATTGATTCTAGGTCTGCCTCAACTGTGATGTTAGTCTCAGGCGGCTATCCTTTAGCATATGAAAAACATTTTCCAATTATTGGACTAAGCGATGTAAATCGATCTTTACTTTTTCATGCAGGGACACAGAGCATAAATAATAAGACACTAACTAATGGCGGAAGAGTTTTGGCAATAACATCTTTAGGAGAAACAATTAACAAAGCAACAAAAACCTGTTATGAAGAGATACAGAAAATCTCTTTTGAAGGTATGTATTTTAGAAAAGATATTGGTTTTGATTTATAAAAAAGGGTGAGCAGTTATATCTCTATTCTCTTCACCGTTATTATCAAACTTTTTAAGTTGTTTAATCCAATATATAGCACCAAGGATTCCGGTTATAATAAAGAGCCAGCTCATAATGTTGGCAAGGAGCCAGCTATCAAACTGAATTTTTCTTAAAAGGTCAAAAGGAAGAAATAAAATCTCTTCAAAAACCCAAGCTATAGTATAAAAAAAATCTTTAACCACAATACTGTTGTATATTGCAAAATTAATACTTTGGAAATGATTACAAAGATTTTTAAAAGAAAATCTCTTTTTTCGCTAACTCTTTCAGCAATTTTAATCGCGTTTATAGCATATAACTATTCACAGTCAAAAATAACATGGTCTTTGTTTCAATCCCAGTGGTTAAATTTTTTATTGTTTTTTGGAATAATGATTATGACCCTAAGGGTTTACAGTTTTCAGTCGACTGGGACAGCTCATGTTAGTGAAAAAAACAAAAACGCCTTTTATCTGTTGATGTATCCATTAATAATTTTATCCTTTCCTCATGAATCTGTTGATGTTAGATTATTATTGTGTCCGGCTTTGATCTATAATGCAGTGTTTTGTATAAGTCAATATAGTTTATCGAAAAAGCAATTTGCAAAGACTAGAATACTACTATTAATAGACACGATTGTTTTAATCACTTTAGCTAGTTTTCTTATTGTTGAGAACGCAATATTCTTAGGCTTTCTATTATTAGGTCTTTTTTGGACAGGAAGCCGTCTTGTTGTTAATGAGATTTTGCTTATTATTATTGTGCCCATTATATTATCTTTTACAGCCCATACCTTTTTGTCTCTTTTCAACCATCAAGACCTGTTGTTTACCTCGTTTATATTTGACAACAACCATGTTATAGTAAACAATATTAACTGGGAATTTTTTTATGCTAATAAGTATCTATTTTTACTAATCTTTATTTTTATATACGCTATGATTCTTGCTATTACTAGAAAATATAGATATCAAGAGAGAGCATATGTAGTTCGAAGAATTTTTTTTGCTATAATAGTCTTAATTACTATAATTATAGTTTCGCCAACATATGGAATGGAATTCCACTATTTAGGACTTGTTATGGTATATTTTATGGAGTACTTTTATCGAAAACACTCAAATAAAATATTTCTAAACTTTTTCTTTGTTTCCCTAATAATTAGCTATTTGCTTTTACCTTTGTTATAAAATAGTATAAACTATGGGCGATAATAAAATCAGCAATACAGCTCTTGAAATTTTTCAACAATCAGTAGATGATTACCATAAGTATGATGATATTAACCAACCGATTAATAATCCTTATCCAGACACTTCATTATCACATCTTTTGTATAAAAAAAATTGGATTGATACTGTCCAGTGGCACTATGAAGATATAATTAGAGATCCGAAGATAAATCCAGAGAAGGGAATGGATATTAAAAGAAAGATTGACAAATCAAATCAAGACAGGACAGAAATGGTAGAATTCATTGATTCATATTTTTTAAACAAATACTCAAAAGTTGTTCCTAAGGAGAATGCATCAATAAACTCTGAAAGCCCTGCGTGGGCTTTAGATAGACTATCTATTTTGGTCCTAAAAATATATCATATGGATGAAGAGTATAAGAGAGAAGGTGCAGGCGAGGAACATAAAAACTCATGTAAAACGAAATTAAACATCTTACTTGAACAAAAGAAGGATTTGGGAGAGGCTATAGATGTACTTCTGCATGATATTTCAACAGGAGACAAAAAAATGAAAGTATATAAACAGATGAAGATGTATAATGACGAATCTTTAAATCCTATTTTATATAAAAAAAATGACGAAGAAGAGGCATAAATCGCTACTTATTTATAGGTTTTCTTCTTTTGGTGATATTGCAATGATAGTTCCCGTTTTGAGATCATTTTATCAAACATATCCAGACCAAAAAATAATTTTTGTTTCGCGCGATTTTGTACAACCTCTTTTTGAGGAGTTTCCGAATATAATATTTAAAGGAGTTGACTTTAAATACAAACATAAAGGATTCAAAGGACTGTTCATGTTATATAAAGAGCTTAAAAAACAACGAATTATTGCTATTGCAGATCTCCATGGCGTTATAAGGACTTTTGTTTTAAACTTTTTGTTTAGAATCAGTTTTTATAAAGTATCATCAATTAATAAAGGTAGGAGGGAAAGAAAAAAACTAATTAGAAAAAGAAATAAAGTTTTTCAACCTTTAACACCCATCCATTTTAGATATTGTGAGGTCTTTAGAAAACTAGGTTTTCCGATTGACTTAAATAACCATGAGTATCCTAACAAGCCGCTTTTAACTAATCCTTCTTTAAAGGAGATAGTAGAAGTAAATAAAAAGATAATTGGAATTGCGCCTTTTGCTTCTAACGAGGGAAAAACTTATCCATTAGATCATATGCAAAAAGTAATAGCATATTTACAAAAGGATAATTTTGTTCTGCTTTTTGGAGGAGGAGGAGATAATCTTGAACAATTAAGAATTTGGAAAAATGCCTATAGTAATGTAATGGACATGTCTAGAAAATATAGTCTTGTAGAACAAATTAATATTATGCATTATCTAGATGTTATGATTTCTATGGATTCAGCTAATGGACATATTGCAGCTAATTGTGGAATACCTGTTCTAAGTTTATGGGGTCTTACTCACCCGTTTTGTGGATTTAAACCTTTTGATCAGCCTATTGAAAATTCTTTAACCCTAGATCGAAACAGTTATCCAGAAATTCCCACATCAATTTTTGGAAACAGAATCCCAAAAAATTATGAATATGCATTCAGATCTTTAGATCCCAAAACTGTGATAGAAAAAACATTAGAAATTCTAGACCCTGCTAGATATCATCATAGCTAATTTCAATATGGCTTGAAGTTATTCTAGATTGACAAGTTAGTATAAGGCCATCGTCAACATCATCATCAGTCAATATTTGGTTATTATCCATTTTTACAGATCCTTTAATAATTCTTGCAAGACAGGTACTGCAAATACCCCCTTGACATGAATAAGGAGCATCAATATCATTCTCTAGAGCTAATTCTAAAAGTGTTATGTCTTTAGAGGTTTCTAAATTATAGTCTACGTTATCACAGGTTATTTTAACTGTTTTAGCCATATTCACATTGATTTTATGGGCAATATTAATAGAATTATCTATTAATTAAAAATATTATTGTAAATTTACCGCCCTGATTTATAATAAGATGAAAAATTTTGATTTATCAGCTAGCTGTAATACAATAGAAAAGAATACGTCTTTTGTAGGAAACTTTGTTTCTGAATTAGACTTTAGAATTGATGGAAGTTTTGAGGGCTCCATTGAAACGAAAGGAAAAGTTGTAATTGGTAAGAATGGCGTTATTCAAGGCACGATAGTCTCTAACTCAGCAGATATAGAAGGTAAATTTACTGGAACAATCAAAGTTAAGGATCTATTATCCATTGGTTCTACAGGATCGGTTGAAGGTAATGTTACTGTCTCAAAGTTAATAGTAGAGTCTGGAGCAATTTTCAACGCAAAATCTTCAATGAAAGAACAAAAGGAATCAGGGGGACTGAAAAAAATCACTAACTTCTCTGATTCACGTGAAAAAACAGCCTAGATCTTGGTTAGTTTTTTCTGGTTTAGCCTTTGAAATAGCTATTATAATGTACGTTTTTTTGAAAATAGGATTTTACCTAGATAGGATTGCTTTATGGGGGCTTGAGGTTTATACTCTATTATTATCAATTGCAGCTATTCTCGTAATTATTTGGCTTATATTATTTCAAACAAAAAATCTTAAATAACTTTTTGATATTTTGAGCTAAAATCATTTTAAAAATTTCTTTTTATATCTTACATTTGTCGCGCAAAACTTAACCTGCGAAGTTTAAGCATGATAAAAAAAATTAAGACAGTATCTTTAGCACTTTTTATAGCATTATTTTCAAATTATAGCTATGCAGTAGAAGAGGAAAAGAAAGAACAGTCTCTGCAGGAAGAAATTACCGAATACATAAACCATCACGTTCAGGATTCTCATGATTTTGCACTTTTTTCAACAGAAGATAAAGTAACAGGAGAAAAAATTTATATAGATTTTCCTCTTCCAGTTATTTTGGTTGACAATGGAATAAAAGTTTTCCTTTCATCAAAACTTGAGCATGGTAAAAAGGTTGTTGAAGCAGGAGACAAATATTATAAACTTTACCACGGTAAAATTTATGAGACCAATTCGGAAGGATTAATTACATATGACGCAAAGGGAAATGTAGTTAACTCAAAACCCCTTGATCTTTCGATTACAAAAAGTGTTTTTACTATTATTATTGTTTCCTTATTAATGATTTGGTTATTTGTGTCTCTCGCAAAATCATATAATAAGAATAATAAGATTGCGACAGGAATTGGAAGGTTTTTTGAGCCTATAGTCATATATATAAGAGATGAAATAGCTATCCCAAGTATTGGAAAAGAAAAGTATAAAAAGTATATGAGCTTTCTTCTTACGCTATTCTTTTTTGTGTGGTTTCTTAACTTATTAGGACTTACTCCTCTTGGAGTTAATGTAACGGGAAATATTGCAGTAACATTTTGCTTAGCCTTAATAACCTTTTTAATTACTAACATAACTGCAAACAAAACATATTGGAAACATATTTTTTGGATGCCTGGAGTACCAGTAATCCTTAAGCCAATTATTGCTCCAATCGAATTATTAGGAATTTTTATAAAACCCTTTACTTTAATGCTTCGATTGTATGCAAATATTTTGGCGGGACATATTTTACTATATAGCTTGATTGGATTAATTTTTATTTTTAAAAACCTAGTAGGATCAGGCTTATCACTAGTTCTTGTTTTTTTTGTGTCTATTATTGAGCTTTTAGTAGCATTGTTACAAGCGTATATTTTTACGTTACTATCTGCTTTATATTTTGGATTTGCAATTCAACAAGACGATCACTAAATTAATGTATAACTTAAAATAAATAAAAAATGGAAATACCAAAAATTATCGGAGCAGGACTCGCAATCATTGGAGTCGGACTAGGAATTGGAGGAATAGGTAGAGGTGCAATGGAGGCAATTGGAAGACAACCAGATGCGTCTAACACAATACTTGTTGCTGCAATTATTCTTGCAGCACTAGTAGAAGGAATTGCCTTTGCTGCCTTATTTGCTGTTAACTAAAGACAAACAAACCCTATGGAAAAATTAATCAATGAGTTTTCTTCAGGCTTGTTTTTTTGGCAGCTAATACTATTTGTCGGATTGATTTTCTTTCTAAGAAAATTTGCCTGGAAGCCAATACTAGATGCAGTTAATGAAAGAGAGAAGACTATTATTGACTCTTTGAATTCTGCAAAAGAAGCACAAAAAGAAATGGAGACTCTTCAGACTGAAAATAAAAAGATACTTCAAGAAGCTAGAGCTGAGAGTGATGCAATGCTTAACCAATCTAAAAAATCTGGTAAAGAAATCATTGAAAAAGCTAAAGCAGATGCAAAAGTAGAAGCTGAGAAGATTATTAATCAAGCAAAACAATCAATAGATAATGAAAAAAGAGCCGCTATGAATGAAATAAAAAATCAAGTAGCAAGTTTATCAGTTGATATTGCAAGTAAAGTTATTGATAAGGAAATGGATAAAAACAATAACCACGAAGACTATATAGCCAAACTTATAGAAGATCAAAGTAATAATTAATAATGTATTCAAAAACAGCATCAAAACGTTATGCAAAAGCTTTAATTGCCTCTGCAATAGAGAGCAATCTGCTTGAAGAAACTTATTCTGAAATTAACAGCCTTAAAGACATACTTAATAATTCTAATCAATTATCAGAGTATTTGTTAAATCCTACTATTTCAAAAGACGATAAAGGGAAATTAATAATAAAAATTCTTGGAAATCAGCACCCTAATTTAATTAATTTCGTTAACCTTCTTACAATGAATAATAGGCTAGATGAGCTAGAAAATATTTCGAATAGTTTTAATGAACTTTATGCTAAAAGAAAAGGAATAATTCAAGCAAAGATAACTTCTTCAGTTCCAATTTCTAAAGATTTAGAAAACCAAATTGTTAAATATTTGGAATCAATTAAAAAAGGGGAAATCAACTTAACAAAAAAAATTGATAAAACCATAATAGCAGGATTTGTTCTTGATTTTGACGATACCCAATTTGATGCAAGCGCTAAGAAGAAATTAAACAAAATGCAAAAACAACTTACACAAAATAATTAAAACCAAAAAAATGCAAAAAATAAAACCAGCTGAAATTTCAGCTTTACTTAAACAACAATTAGATTCCGCAAATATCCACTCAGAATTTGATGAAATAGGAACAGTGCTAGAGGTAGGTGATGGAATTGCTAGAGTATATGGGCTTTCCAATGCAGAGTATGGGGAATTGGTATCGTTTGAAAATGGACTTCAAGGAATGGTCTTAAACCTAGAAGAAGACCATGTGGGTGTTGTTTTATTTGGCTCATCAAGAGAGATACAAGAAGGTCAAACAGTAAAAAGAACAAAACAAATAGCATCAATAAAAGTTGGAGAAGGAATTCTAGGAAGAGTAGTTGATACTTTAGGGAACCCAATTGACGGGAAAGGTCCAATAAAAGGAAAGCTATTTGAAATGCCAATAGAGAGAAAGGCACCGGGTGTAATATATCGACAACCAGTTAATGAACCATTACAAACAGGAATTAAATCAATTGACGCAATGATTCCAATTGGTAGAGGCCAAAGAGAATTGGTAATAGGAGACAGACAAACTGGAAAAACAACAGTTTGTATTGATACAATTTTAAATCAAAAAGAATTTTATGATGCAGGGATTCCAGTATTTTGTATTTATGTAGCTATTGGACAAAAAGCATCTACTGTGGCTGCCATTACAAAAACACTCGAAGAAAGAGGTGCTTTAGCCTATACAGTTGTAGTAGCTGCAAACGCATCTGATCCTGCTCCAATGCAAGTTTATGCTCCATTTGCCGGAGCTTGTATAGGCGAATATTTCAGGGATACAGGTAGGCCTGCTTTAATAATTTATGACGATTTATCTAAACAGGCTGTTGCATACAGAGAGGTTTCATTATTATTAAGAAGGCCCCCCGGAAGAGAAGCTTATCCTGGAGATGTCTTTTATCTTCACTCTAGATTATTAGAAAGATCAGCAAAAGTCGTTGAAGATGATAAGATTGCAAAAGAAATGAATGATCTTCCAGAAGCCTTAAAATCTAAAGTTAAAGGAGGGGGGTCATTAACAGCATTACCAATTATAGAAACTCAAGCTGGAGATGTTTCAGCTTATATTCCAACAAATGTTATTTCTAT
>CAYTIE010000036.1:0-9607 GCA_964437815.1 uncultured Flavobacteriaceae bacterium | reverse complement strand
TGAAATATTAATTTAGCTCTCTTTGTTAATAGATCATAACGAATTTTATCAGCTGTGTCGCCTGGACCATGATAATCTTCATGAGTTCCGCTAAAATAGAATATAACAGGAATATTATATTGTGCAAAATTATAATGATCACTTCTAAAATAAAATCTATTTGGATCATCCCATGCATTAAATCTGTAGTCTAACTCAAGATTTACAGTTTTTTCATTAACTTTTTCAGAAGTTTCATGAAGCAATGAGCTTAATCTGTCTGTTCCAATTAAATAAATATAGTTATCATTATTCGATTCTCTTGTTGGATCTGTTCTCCCTATCATATCAACATTTAGATTTGTAATAGTGTTCTCAAGAGGAAATAGAGGGTTTTCAACATAGTACTTTGAACCTAGGAGACCCTTTTCTTCAGCAGATACATGAAGTATAACAATAGATCTTTTGGGTCTATTCCCATCGAGCACTGCAAGTTTAAATGCTTGAGCAATTTCTAATAAGACCATTGATCCAGATCCGTCATCATCTGCCCCATTATAAATATCATCTCCCTTTTTTCCCACATGATCAAGATGTGCTGTAAGAATGATATATTCGTCGGGTTTTTCACTTCCTTTTATTATTGCAGCAACGTTTTCTGTCTTAACCCAATCAATCTTTTTTTTAGTAGTTGGAATATCAATATAATCAGGGCTAACCACCTGTCTTCCAGTAAAATCAACTAAAAACTTTTGAAAATAATCTTCTGTATTAATAGCTTTATCTATATCATTTGCTTTATAAAAGTCCCTAATAAATTTCACTGCTAGCTTTTGACCAGGCTCTCCTGTGTTTCTTCCTTCAAATTCATCAGAAGCATATACATATAAAAGATCTTGTAAGTCTTTTTCAGTAATTGAGTTTGAATATTTTGTTGAAATATCATTTTGTGAGCAACTGAAATTTAATGTTAAGAAGAAAATTGTAGCTAGTGAAATTATTATTCTCATAATTATTTGTTATTTAATATCTTACTTATATATAAACTAATTTTAACAAATATAAATAATAAAATAAGACATGAATACTGAAATTATATTGTTCCTTATTTCTTCTATTTCATTGACTTTAATGCCAGGTCCAGACATACTGTTTGTGATTTCTCAAAGTATTTCAAAAAATAGACTCACAGGATTATTAATTTCATTGGGTCTTTGTTCAGGATTATTAATTCACACTATACTTCTTGTTTTTGGATTATCTCCTATAATTTCAAATAACTATTTTATTTTTCAATTATTCAGCTCATTTTACCTTTTATTACTAATGTTGCAAGAAATTTATTTATCCCCTAAGTTATACTCCTCTAAGACTTATTTAAATTTTAGTTCACCTTATCTTAAAGGATTAATAATGAATCTTATTAACCCCAAAGTGATATTGTTTTTTATAGCTTTTTTTCCTGCTTTTTTGTTTTCAAATACTATAGATGTAAAAATTCAATTTGCAATTTTAGGACTAATATTTTTTATTCAAGCTTTAATAATTTTTATTACTGTCTCTTACTTATCAAAAAGGATATTTAATTTCTTTAATCTATCATTAAAATCACCAATAATTTCGTGCATAAAAACATTAATTTACCTCTTTATAATAGTATTAATATGGCTAGACTAGGTTCTAGTTTTTAATTTGTATATTTGCATGCAATTAGTTTATAATTAATTGCAATGGCAAATTCGATAATTCTTAATGAAGGTTTAACATATGAGGATGTTCTTCTAATCCCTCAATATTCTGAGATTTTACCTCAAAAAGTAGACCTTAAAACTAGATTTAGTAAAAATATTAATCTTAATATACCTATTATATCTGCTGCAATGGATACAGTCACTGAAAGTAAGATGGCTATTGCAGTTGCTCGAGAGGGAGGAATAGGTGTAATCCATAAGAATCTTAGTATTGAAGATCAGTCAAATGAAGTTAGATTAGTTAAAAGAGCTGAATCAGGAATGATTATAGATCCAGTCACTTTAAAATTAAATGCGTTAGTTAAGCATGCAAAAAGAAGTATGAAAAAATATAAAATTGGAGGAATTCCAATTATATCTGATAAGGGTAAACTAAAAGGAATTGTTACAAACAGAGATTTAAGGTTTGAAAAAGAAGATAATAAACCAATTTCAAAAGTTATGACATCAAAGAATCTCATTACAGTTAAGTCTGGAACTTCATTAGATGATGCTGAGGAAATCCTTCAAAAACATAAAATTGAAAAATTACCAGTTGTTGATGCTAAAAATAACCTAGTAGGTTTAATTACTTTTAGAGATATAAATAAACATTCTATTAAACCTGTTTCGAATAAAGATGAATATGGAAGGCTTCGAGTTGCAGCTGCTATTGGAATTGATAAAGATTTAATAAAAAGATGTAATGAATTGATTAATGCTGGAGTTGATGCACTTGTTATTGATACTGCTCATGCTCATTCTAAAAGTGTTGCTAATGCTCTTAAAAAGGTTAAAGATAACTTTAATAATATTGATGTAGTAGTTGGGAATATTGCAACACCTGATGCAGCAAAATTTTTAATAGATTTTGGTGCAGATGGAATAAAAGTTGGAATAGGTCCAGGATCTATATGTACAACTAGGATAGTTGCTGGTGTTGGTTATCCTCAATTTTCTGCTGTTTTAGAAGTAGCAAACTCTGTTAAGGATCTAGACATACCTGTTATTGCTGATGGAGGAATTAGATATACAGGGGATATTTCTAAAGCTATAGCTGCGGGTGCTGATTCTGTTATGCTTGGATCTCTTCTTGCGGGTACTGAAGAATCACCTGGAGAAACTGTAATTTTTGAAGGAAGGAAATTTAAAACATATAGAGGTATGGGATCTGTAGAAGCAATGAAAAAAGGAAGTAAGTCAAGATATTTCCAAGGTTCTGAAACAGACTCTAAAAAATTAGTTCCAGAAGGAATAGTAGGACGTGTCCCATATAAAGGTGAATTACAGGAAAGCATACATCAATTTGTTGGTGGTTTAAGATCTGGAATGGGTTATTGTGGTGCAAAGAATATTAATGAATTAAAATCTAAATCCAAATTTATTAAGATTACCGGTTCTGGTATTAGAGAAGGTCATCCACATAATGTTACAATTACCAAAGAAGCTCCAAACTATAGTCCACCTAAAGTTTAACATATTTCCTTATGAGACAAAAGGTTTTTATTATAATAACTATTCTATTTTCATCTTGTAGTGAATTAACATCAATTAAAAATGATGAGTTAATTTCAAGAGTTGGAGATAATTATCTCTATCAATCAGAAATTCCAGATTTCTCTTCTTATGAAGATAGTTTAATAAGAAAAAAGGATTTTATTGATTCATGGGCAAGAGATAACATTTTTTTTGATCTGTCTTTAGTGAATCTCGATCAAAAATTAATTTTGAACTTAGATGAGTTGATTGAAAAATACAAGAGAGATTTATATATAAACTCTTATAAGGATATACTTGTTAATTCTATGGTAGACTCAATAATAAATGATAATGAAATAGAAGAATATTATAATGAAAATCTAAATAACTTTACATTGAATGAAGATTTAATTAAATTCAGATTTGTTAAAATTCCATTAGATAATATTAATTTAAATAAAATCAGAAATGCAATAATTAAATATAACTCATTTGACAAACAACTTATTGATTCACTTTCATTTCAATTTGCATCATATAATTTAAATGATTCTTTATGGATTACAAAAAGAGATTTTTTTAATAAGGTAAGTTTTATTAATTATGAAAATCAAAAAAAATATCTTAAAAAAAGAAGGTTAATTAGTATAAAAGATAGTATGTATGTAAATTTATTATTCATTGATGATATTCTTGAAGCAAATAACATAGCTCCTAAAAGCTATCTGTCAGACAGAATTAAATCAATTATATATAATAGAAGAAAAATATTGTTAATTAAGGAATTAAATATAGATATTATTAATGAAGCTATTAAATCAAAAAAATATGAATTATATAAATAAATTTATTTTTACATTTTTCTTATTTAACTTTTTTATTTGTTTTTCACAAGATAGTAAACCGAAGAATAAGATTAAAGTTGATGGTATTTCTTCTGTAGTTGGTGATTTTATTATTTTGGAATCAGATATTGATAAGGTTATGATTGATATGGAATCCCAGGGTATTTCTACAAGAGGAGTATCTAAATGTCAACTCTTGGGAAAATTAATGGAAGACAAGTTATATGCACATCATGCTGTTCAAGATAGTCTTGAATTGTCTGACTCAGAAATTTATGATTACGTAGATAGAACAATTGAATACTTTACAGAACAATTGGGAGATATAGATAAAGTTCTTGAATTTTATAACAAAAAGGATGAGATTTCATTTAGAGATGAATTATTTGAAATAAATAAAACTCAACAATTAGCAGAACTGATGCAGAATGAAATAATTTCAAAAGTAGAGATTACCCCTGAAGAAGTAAGGCAGTTTTTTGAGTCTATACCCAAGATTGAATTGCCAATATTTGGCACGGAACTTGAAATCGCTCAAATAGTTATTAAACCACAAGTTTCAGAAGATGAGACAAATAGAATTATTAATCAACTTAAAGTTTTTAGAGAAGATGTTTTAGAAGGTGGATCCAGTTTTGCTTCTAAAGCTTTATTATACTCTCAAGATCCAGGGTCAAGAAGTAAAGGAGGTAAATATACATTAAATAGAAAGAAACCTAAAATGGTTAAAGAATTCCGTGATGTTGCTTTTAGCCTGAGAGAAGGGGAAATTTCTGAGCCTTTTAAGAGTGATTTTGGATGGCATATAATAAAAGTAGATAGGATTAGAGGTCAAGAAATTGATGTAAGACATATTTTATTAACCCCAAAAATATCAAATGATGAATTAAAATTAGCTAAAGAAAAAATTGATACAATCCGAAAAAGGATCGTTGATGAGGAAATATCTTTTTTTGATGCAGCGCTCTACTATTCTGATGAAAAAGAAACTAAACAAAATGGAGGTGTTCTAATCAACCCCTCAACGAATGACACAAGATTTGAACTTACTAAAATGGACCCTGTTCTTTATTCTCAAATTAAAGATTTGAAAGACAATTCAATCACTTTTCCACTTCTAGATAATTCTGACCAGACACCAATGTATAAAATATTAAAAATTTCAAATCGATTTGACGAACACGTTGCAGATTTTTCAATTGATTATGTTAAGATTAAAGATCTTGCCTTGAGAGAAAAGCAATTAAGAGTAATTCAGGAATGGATGGAGGACAAAATTGAGGATACTTATATAAACGTAAATACAGATAATAGGTATTGTAAATTTGTATATAATTGGATAAAAGAATAGTTGTTTAAAATATTTCTTTGAAACATATAATATTTTTAACAATCCAAAGCCCCTTATTTATTTAGATTTTATTTGATATAGATGTAAGATGTAAAGTTGTAAAATTTAACAAAATAATTATGGACGCAACAATGATTATTTCACAAATCTTTTTACCAATCTCTTTGGCAATTATTATGTTTGGTATGGGGCTAACCCTTGTAGTTGGTGATTTTGGTAGACTTTTTACTTATCCAAAGGCAGTACTTGTCGGCCTATGTAATCAGCTAGTATTTCTTCCTTTAATTGGGTTTTTAATTATCCTTTTGTTTGATCTAACCTCCTCTATGGCTATCGGCATTATGATACTATCTGTATGCCCTGGTGGACCCACAAGCAATCTTATCACACAAGTTGCTCGAGGAAATATTGGTCTTTCTGTCACTCTAACCGCCCTGGCAAGTCTAATCACTGTTTTTACAATTCCAATCATATTATCAGCAGCCATTGTATATTTTACAGGAGAGACAGATGTTGTTATTGAACTTCCTGTGGTTCAAACCATGCTTCAAATTTTGATGATAACCGTAATTCCTGTCTCTATAGGCATGGTGATTCGAAAAAGAAATGAAGGCTTTGCTCTTCGTATGGAAAGGCCTATGAGAATTGCCTCCACAGTGCTATTTATTATTATTTTTTTACTCGTTATGATTGCTAACAAAGATTTAATAATCCAAGCAATGAAAGAAGTTGGATTGGCAACATTACTTCTGAATTTGTCAACGATGGTGCTTGGATATATCACTGCGAAATTTTTTGGTATAACAGGAAAAAGTCAAATTTCAATTACAATTGAAAGTGGAATTCAAAACGGAACATTAGCATTTGTTATTGCTACTACAATACTGAATAACGTTGAGATGGGGCTTCCGACTGGTGCCTATTCAATATGGATGTTTATAACTGGCGGAATTCTTATGTGGCGTTTAGGAGTTTCAAAATAATCTCCTAAATTAACACATGAAAAATGCTGTGAAAGGTAATATTTTACTTAGATTTTATTTAGTGCTTGATCAAAATCTTGTATAATGTCGTCAATATGTTCAATTCCTACTGAGCATCTTATAAGATTCTCTGGTATACCTAATTTTGAACGTTCTTCTGGAGTGTTCTCAACATGACTAGTTGTTTTAGAAGGACCGACTATAGTGTCTACAGAGCCAAGATGTGCTGCTGCATGTGCGAATTGTAAACTTGAAATAAATTTTGAAATTGAAAAATCCTCTTTAATTAAAAAACTTAATACTCCACCAAAACCTCTCATTTGTTCTTTTGCAATATCGTAACCAGGATTAGAAGAATAACCTGGATAAAAAACAGCGGAAATTTTATTGTGTTTAGATAACCATTGAGTAAGTTTTAATGCATTCTCATTATGACGTTCCATTCTAAGCGCTAAGGTTTTCATTCCACGAAGAATCATATAAGCTGGTGAAGGATCAAGGCATGAACCATTAATTTCTCTAAAATGATAGATCTTTTTAACATTTTCTTTATCACCACATACAAGTCCTCCTAATGCATCAGAATGACCGCAAAGGAATTTGGTAGCACTATGAATAACAATATCTGCACCCATCATTAATGGATTCTGGTTAATAGGAGTGGCAAGCGTATTGTCTACCACAACCAAAGAACCTGTTTTTTTTGCTATACTTGATAGAGTCTTAATATCTTGAACTTTTAAAGTTGGATTTGTTGGTGTTTCCAAATATAGTAGATTGCATTTAGAATTTATTTCTTTTTCAAATGCACTTATATCTGTAGTATCACAGAAAACAATATCAATATCAAATTGTGGTAAAAACTCTAAGAAAATTTTACTAGTACCTCCATAGGTGTCTTTACCAACAATTACACGATCACCAGGATTAAGGTTTGCAAATAATGTATTACTTATTGCTGCCATACCACTTGAAAAAGCAGTTGCGGATTCGGCGTTTTCCAATAATGCAATTTTTTCTTCTAGAATCTGTACTGTGGGATTTGTGTTTCGCCCATAGATATGTCCATCTTTCAAGCCTTTTGCAACAGACATCCATTCGTCAAGATCTTTATACTTATAGGCTACACTATTAACAATTGGAGGCTGCGTAGCACCGAATGGGAATAAATTTGTTTCACCTGCCCATACAGCTTTTGTTTCTGATTTGATTTTTTTCCATGAAAAATCTTTTTTCATAGTAATATAGAGATAATGTTATAGCTTGTTCAATTTATAACTATTTAAAATATTTTTTTGGTACATAAAGCATTCCAAAGCATTCTCCACCTTCTTTATTTGTCTTTTTATGATGAATTTTATGAGCTCTTCGAACTCCTCTAGCATATTTGTTATTGATATTCCTAAATAGTTTGAATCTTTGATGAATAAAAATATCATGAACAATAAAATATGCAAGACCATATAAAGCTATACCTATAGCAATAGGTAGACCTAAATAAAACCCTTTTTCTCCCCATAAATAAAAAAACATAAAGCTAAGTAACGCATATATTATAAAGAATGAATCATTTCTCTCAAACCATGATTCATGATCTTTCTTATGGTGATCTTTATGAAGAAACCATAATGGCCCATGCATAATATATTTATGATTGAACCAGGCTGTGAATTCAGTAAAACAAAATGCTCCAATAAGAGTAACTATCCATATAACTATATCCATAGAATTAAGTTTAATTGATACTTAACGTAAGATCGTGTCAATACAATGAATTTTTGAAAGTTATCAATTCTGACTCTGCTTTTCTTTATATATAAAGAAGGAGTCGTCTTCATCTTTTTAAGGAGCTTATAATAATATCTATATGCTATATAAACTCCTAATCTAGCTTTTTTTGGAAGTTTAACAATTCCTTTTAATGCATGTTCAAAATCTTCTTCAATTTCATTAATAATATTTTCTTTAGAGTTTTTATCAAAACTTTTCATATCAATATTAGGGAAATAGACTCTATTTAATATTTCAGAATCTGATTTTAAGTCTCTTAAAAAGTTTACTTTTTGAAATGCTGATCCTAATGATATTGCATATGGTTTCAACTCATTGTACTCTTTTGTTGATCCAGAAACAAAAACTTTTAAACACATTAGTCCAATCACATCAGCTGACCCATAAATATATTCTTTGTAATCTTTCCTGTTTCTATATCTTTTAATATCTAGATCCATCCTCATACTTTTTATAAAGGATTTAATAAGATTAATATCAATGCTGTATTTGTTAACTGTATGCTGGAATGAGTTAAGTATTGGGTTCAGGCTAATTTTATTTTCAATGCTTAACCATAATTCTTTCTCGAATTGATCTAGAAGTTCTTTTTTTGGATATTTATGAAAAGTGTCTACTATTTCATCCGCAAATCGAACAAAACCGTAAATATTGAATATATCATTTCTTATTGATTTGGATAATAACTGAGTAGCTTTATAAAAAGAAGTACTATACTCTTTTATAACTATTTCACTACAATCTTCAGAAACTTTATCAAAAATTGCCTTCATAAAGTCAAAAATAATGAAAAAGAACAAATGATTTTAATAAATTTGCCTTATGGAAGAAATAAAACTTTACCACTATACTTCAATTTCACATTTAATAGAAATTTTTCGAACAGGAAAACTTAAACTATCTCAGACAGATAAAATGTTAAAAGTTAAAAAACCTGGATTATGGTTTAGCACTAATTCTGAATGGGAGTATTCTGCTTTTAAAAGATTTAATGATGGGAAAAAAGAATTTGATTTAAATAAACCTGAGGAGTTTGAAAAATATATAGGCTGTGCAAGACTTATAACTAAACTTGATTCAAGGTTTGTTACTTATGCTAAATATAAGTATAAATCTAAAGCACATCCACTTGTATGGGAAAAGATAGGTGAACTTGGTCGAAGTAAAGGCTCTAATCCAGAAGAATGGTATGCAACATTTAGTCCAATTAATATTGATAATCTTGATATAGAGGTTTATGATAATGGAGAGTGGTATAGTTTAAAAAAGGAAGATGGAGAATTCGATACAGATCTATTTAATAAAAATCTAGAAAAAACATTTATATATAAAAGAGGAAAAGAGCTTGAGTCTAAAATGGAGAAACCACCTGTTGAGACAAAAGATACTGAAAAACCAGTAGTTAAGGAGGTTAAAGAAGAACCAGTAGTTGAGGAGGTTAAAGAAGAA
>CAYTIE010000035.1:0-9805 GCA_964437815.1 uncultured Flavobacteriaceae bacterium | reverse complement strand
ACAACGTTTAAAGATTTAATAGCAAAAGTATTTCTTGTTAGCGATAACTCAGCATCAAATATTTTAATCAATTTTCTAGGATATAATTATTTTAATCAAGAGATGAGGAGAAAAGGATTAAAAACCATTGTTTTGAATCATAAATTTAATCCAGATCCTTATGTCAATACAGATTGGAAAATATATACTTTGGAGAGAGATTTAATTTCTAAAAATGAAACTCAAGAAATTATCCAACATAATAATTTAGATAATTTACGTCAAGGGAAATACCAAATTATAAATGGCGAAAAAACAGAAAGACCCTTTAGCTTTGAAATAAAAAACAGAGCTTCGTTAAGAGATCTTGATGGCATTATAAAAAGAATTATATATCCAGAACTATTTGAAGAAAAAGATAGAATTAATTTAACAGATCAAGATCATAATTTTCTTAGATATTGGATGAGCCGGTTTACCTTCGAAGATATTGGTGTAGAGTATCAAAAGGATTCAGTTTATTTTGACTCCTATAATAAATTTTTTATATACGGAGATTCAGTAAATGCAATTGATAGAAAAATTAGAATTTATAACAAAGTGGGACAAGCATATGGAACGCTTACGGATATTAGTTATATAAAAGACTATCAGAAAGACATTGAATTCTTTTTGTCTGCAACAATATATGTAAACCAGAACCAGATTGTAAACGATAATCTTTATGAGTATGATGATATAGGAATACCTTTTTTAGCTGAATTTGCTAGAAAAGTTTATAGGCTTGAAGAACAATAGGAGCTTATATTGAAACTCTTAAGCGCCAATGAGAATTAAAGCTTGTTAAGTGTATACTCTATTAAATTTTCGACAGTATTTTCTGGATTCATACTATATTCTTCTAGATTCCTATTAGCAAGTATTGCATTTAAAGAAATAGCTTTATGTCCTAAAAGCTTAGACATTGCATAAATAATTGCCGTCTCCATTTCAAGGTTTGTAGCATTATAATCATTGTACTTTATCTTCTTAATTTCACTAAGATTATTCTTATGAGATTTACCTAATCTTATGGATCTTCCCTGTGAACTATAGAAACCGCTACATGTTATTGTAATTCCACTATTAACATCATTTGAATTAAATTTATCATATAATTCACTTGAGCAATCATAGCAGTATAATTGATCTTGAATTTGATGATTTTCGTATATATGTTTTGTGAAGTTTTTGTTATCTATAGTTGATAAATCATAATTTAACATAAAACCATCAATATCGATTGCCATTTTGCTTAATAAGAAAGAATCAACAGGCACATCATCTTGAATTGCACCTGAAGTACCAATTCTTATTAAATTAAGAGACTTTTTTGATTTTAAAACGTCTCCTGTTTCTAAATTTATATTAACTAAAGCATCAAGTTCATTTAAAACAATATCTATATTACCTGGACCAATTCCAGTTGAAATAATAGTGATTCTTTTTGATTTATAATAGCCTGTTACAGATTTAAATTCTCTATTCTGAGTTTTGAATTCAATCTTATCAAAATGTTTAGTGATTTTATCTACACGAAATGGGTCACCGACCAAAATGACTGTTGAGGATAAATTTTCAGATTTGAGTTTTAAATGATATACTGAACCATCTTTGTTTAGTATTAATTCTGATTTATCCATTATTTCTTTAGCAGACCTAATTCTACTAATCTTTCATTTAAGAACTCTCCAGCGGTAATATCATCAAATGCTTTAGGAGACTCTTCAGAAATACAAGACTCTAAAACATTTAAGTTCATTTCACTTACTGGATGCATGAAAAACGGAATAGAATATCTGGATTTTTTTAGCAATTCCCTATCTGGATTTACAACTCTATGAACTGTGGATTTTAGTAGATTATTCGTATGTCTAGATAACATATCTCCAATATTTATCATCAACTCATCTTTACTAGCCATTGCATCAATCCACTCGCCACTTGAGTGTTGAACTTGCAATCCCTTACCATGTGCTCCCATAAGTAAAGTAATAAGATTTATATCTCCATGGGCAGAAGCACGAACAGCCTCTTTAGGATCATCTAAAATAGGAGGGTAGTGGATGGGCCTTAATATTGAGTTTCCATTCTTAATATATTGATCAAAGTAATTTTCTTCAATGTTTAAATACAAGGCTAAAGCTCTAAGAATATATTTTGCTGTTTTTTCTAAAGTTGAGTATACTTCCTTACCAACTTTATTAAATTCAGGTAATTCATCAACATGGATATTAGGGAAATAATTGTATTTCTCTTTCTCTTCCTCTTCAATATATTGACCAAAATGCCAGTATTCTTTAAGATCACCATGCTTACTTCCTTTAGCACTTTCCTTACCAAAAGAAACAAATCCTCTTTGACCTGAATATTCTGGGAACTCATACTTGGTTTTTACTTCATATGGAAGATCAAAAAATAATTTAATTTGCTTGTACAGTCTTTCAACAAGCTCATCAGATAAAAGATGACCTTTAACTGCACAAAATCCAATCTCTTGAAAAGCTTGCCCTATTGATTGAACAAATTCTTCCTTACGATGAGGGTCTTCACTTAAAAAATCTCTAAGATCTAGCGATGGTATATTGTTCATAAAAATGTTTTATTAGTATTTGGCAAATATACAAAATGTTGATAAAGATAATGTTGATGAACGGTTAGAGATAATGAGGAATGACTTAAATAAGGAATATACTTTTAGAAGATTTTATTGTTTTTAATTAGTTTAGAAATATATTTTCCCAGGATATCAAACTCTAGATTAACTTTGGATCCTACTTCCAATTCACGAAAATTAGTGTTCTTGAAAGTGTATGGTATTATAGCTACAGAAACAATATTTTCTTTAACGTCAACAATAGTTAAGCTAACACCATTAACTGTAATTGAACCTTTTTCAACAGTAATATTTTTGCCTGAATGTTCAAATTCAAAGACCCAACTTCCTTCACTTTCAACTATATTTCTACATATGCCTACCTCATCGACATGCCCTTGAACTACATGACCATCAAATCTTGAATTAACAGACATTGACCTTTCTAGATTTACACTGTCTCCAATTTTTAAATCACCTAAATTAGTCCTAGCGATTGTTTCTGCAATTGCATCAGCTGAATACTGATCCCCATTTGTCTCAACAACAGTTAAACACGCTCCGTTATGACAGAGGCTTTGGTCAACTTTAAGCTCTTTTGCAATAGAAGACATGAAAGTAATTTGTAAATTACCTTTATCTTTTTTAATATCTTCAACTTTTGCAATAGATTCTATTATACCAGTGAACATTATATTGATTAATTTTGACAAAATTACTAATTAAATTAACTAATGGTTAATTCTAAAAAAATTAGAACGGCAATTTCAATTGGTGACCCAAATGGCATTGGTATTGAAATAATTCTTAAGGCTCTTTCGAACGAGGGAATTTTAGAAAAAATAATTCCAATAGTGTTTGGCTCATATGATCTAATATGTTCTCAAGCAAAACAACTTGGCCAAGATGCTTCAATGCTACATTCAATATCAGAGATAAAAAACACAAAGGAGAAAAAAATTAATATTTTGAATTCTTTTGATAATTGTGGATATAAGTTTGGAGTATTAGACAAGGCAGTGTCAGATTTTGGAATACTCTCTTTTAAGTCAGCAATTAATGCCGTTAAAAATAAACAAGCAGATGTTCTGGTCACTGCACCAATAAATAAAAATGCTGCATATTCCTCAAGTTTTAAGTTTTCAGGACAAACAGATTACTTGTCATCCCTTTTTAATGTTGAAGCTCTTATGTTAATGGTTTCAGAGAGCTTAAAAATAGCGTTAACAACTGATCATATTCCTTTGAAAGAAGTTCATAATGTTTTAACTAAAGACCTAATAAAAAGGAAAATCAAGATTTTAAATAAAGCGCTACAAGATGATTTTGCAATACTAAATCCAAAAATAGCAGTTTTAGCTATTAATCCTCACGCTGGAGACAATGGAGTAATAGGAGATGATGATAACAACCTTACCATTCCTGTTATAAATGAGCTAAATACAAACAGCTATTCCATAGAAGGCCCATTTCCGTCAGACACTTTTTTTAGCAATGAAGGGTATAAAAAATATGATGCTGTTCTTGCAGCCTACCATGACCAAGGGCTAATACCTTTTAAAACGATTAATTTTGGCAAAGGAGTTAATGTTTCAGCAGGGTTACCTATAGTCAGAACATCTCCAGATCATGGAACTGCATATGACATAGCAGGTAAAGGCATAGCAAGTCCGGAGTCTTTTATTAGAGCGATTGAAATTGCATCAAATATTTATTTTTCAAGAAATAATCTGATATCTAATTAAATACATAAAATATTTATAAATTTGCCCCTCAATAGTTAAAAGATGAAATCACCTTCACCACTATTAGTAAAATTTTCTGGTTTAAAAGAAGGAGTTCATAATTTTAACTTTGACATAGAAAATAAGTTCTTTGAGAGTTTTGAGTATGATGATTTTCTCGATGTTGATATAGTTGCTCAGCTTAAGTTAGAAAAGAAAAAAAATATTTTAAATCTTAATTTTCTTTTCTTAGGTAAAGTAAAAGTCCCATGTGATTTGACCACTGAGCCTTTTTATATTGACATTAATACTGATTATAGTGTTATAGTGAAATTTGCTGAAAATAAAGATTCCGCAGATGATAAAATAATCTTTTTATCAACGGGGGCTTCTCATATTGATGTTTCAACTATTATTTTTGAAACAATAGTGTTAGAAACTCCACAAAAAAGAGTTCATCCAGGAATTGAGGATGGCTCATTAAAATCAGAAATGCTTGAAAAACTGGAAGACTTAAAACCAAAAGAAATATTTTTAAATAAAAAAGACCCTAGGTGGGATAAATTAAAAGAGTTATTATAAATGGCACATCCAAAAAGGAAAATATCAAAAACAAGGAGAGACAAAAGGAGAACTCATATAAAAGCAAAAAAGCAACAAATTGCTATTAGTAAAGCTACAGGAGAGTCTCACTTATATCACAGAGCCCATTGGCATGATGGCAAACTTTATTATAGGGGAAAAGTATTAGTTGAGTCTGTAGATTAAGAAAAAACTACTATCTTCGATATCAGGTTCACCTATCTACAGAAAAAACTTATGTTAGGATGAAAGCTAACTCTTCAAAAAACATAAAAGCCGCTATAACAGCTGTTGGGGGTTTTGTTCCAAAAGATTTTATTTCCAATCAAGATTTAGAAAAAGTCCTTGACACTACGGATGAGTGGATAACAGCTAGGACAGGGATTAAAAAAAGAAGAATATTAAAAGGTGAAGGAAAAGGAACTTCCTATCTAGCAATTAAAGCCGCAGAGAACTTACTAAAAAAAAATAAAATTGATCCTGAAAGTATAGATCTGGTAATTGTTTCAACAATAACCCCAGATTATAGAGGACCAGCCACAGCCGCAACCGTAGCTTCCGCAATCTATGCAAAAAATGCCTATGCCTTTGATTTAAGTGCTGCTTGTTCAGGGTTTTTATATGGCATGTCAACAGCTTCAAGTTTTATAGAGTCAGGACGGTATAATAAGATATTGTTAATAGGAGCAGATAAAATGTCATCTATAGTTGATTATTCTAGGAGAGAAACAAGTGTTTTATTTGGAGATGGAGCGGGAGCTGTTTTGGTAGAGCCTAGTGAAAACAAGTTTGGATGGGAAGATGAATACTTAAGATCTGACGGAATAGGTGCTGAGTGGTTAATGGTTAAAGCAGGAGGATCAATGTATCCGCTGACTCAAGAAGCTCTAGATAGTGGCTGGCACTATATAACTCAAGATGGTAAAATAGTGTTTAAGGCAGCTGTATCAGAGATGGCAAATGCAACTAAAGAGATAGTAAATAGAAACAATTTAAACCCTAAAGACATTAAATTTTTGCTTCCTCACCAAGCAAATAAAAGAATTATTGATGCTGCCGCAGAAAAGATTAACTTAGATAAAAATAAAGTGCTTATGAATATTAGAGAATATGGAAATACAACAGCAGCAACGATCCCTCTTTTGATGTTTGATTATGAATCAAAACTATCCAAAGGGGATAAATTAATTCTTACTGCTTTTGGTGCCGGATTAACATGGGGAGCTGCATATTTAACTTGGGCATACGATTAAAACATTAACATTATGGACATTAAAGAAATACAAAACTTAATAAAATTTGTCTCAAAATCGGGGGTAGAGGAAGTAAAGATTGAAAGAGAGAACTTTAAAATCACAATAAAAACTGGAGCTAAAAACCCTCCTCAACAAATTATTGTTGAAGGCGCTAAAACTAATCCAATTGTTCAGCCTCAAGCAATACAAGAAGAACCTGTTCAGAATGAAACAATGGATGAAAATGAAGTTGTATTAGAAGACAAAAATCACATAATCATTAAAGCTCCCATGATAGGGACTTTTTATAGAAAGCCAGCCCCAGACAAAGATGTTTTTACTGATGTTGGTAAGGCTGTGGCTGAAGGAGATGTATTATGTGTTATTGAAGCAATGAAATTGTTTAATGAGATTGAGTCAGAAGTTTCAGGAAAGATTATCAAAGTCTTAGTTGATGATCAGTCTCCGGTTGAATTTGATCAGCCATTATTTATTATTGACCCTTCCTAAAGAGTTATAATGTTTAAAAAGATTTTAATAGCCAATAGAGGAGAAATAGCAATGCGACTTATAAGGACTTGCAAGGAAATGGGTATCCAAACTGTAGCAGTATATTCAAAAGCTGATGAAGAAAGTCTTCATGTTCGTTTTGCAGATGAGGCAGTTTGTATTGGCCCAGCTAGTAGTGCAGAATCATATTTAAAAACTGCTAATATCATTGCGGCTGCTGAAATTACAAATGCAGATGCTATTCATCCAGGATATGGGTTTTTATCAGAAAACAGCAAGTTCTCTCAAATATGCGAAGAGCATAAAATAAAATTTATAGGAGCCTCACCAGAAATGATTGATAAGATGGGAGATAAATCTTCAGCTAAAGAAACAATGAAAAAAGCAGGAGTCCCTACAATCCCTGGTTCTGAAGGAATTGTTGAGAGTTTAGAAGATGCACAAAAAATTGCACAAAAAATAGGATACCCTGTTATCTTAAAAGCATCTGCAGGAGGAGGAGGAAAAGGAATGAGGATCGTGCAAAAAGCAAAGGACCTATTAAAGGCATGGGAGGATGCGCGTCAAGAATCTAAAGCCTCTTTTGACAATGATAACATGTATCTTGAAAAATTCATTGAGAATCCTAGACACATTGAAATACAAATTATTGGAGACTCAAAAGGAAAAGCCGCTCACTTATCAGAGAGAGACTGTTCAATTCAAAGAAGACATCAAAAATTAATTGAAGAGACCCCCTCTCCTTTTATGACAGAAAAACTAAGAAATGAAATGGGTGATGCAGCTGTTAAAGCAGCACAGGCTGTTAAATACGAGGGTGCAGGAACGATAGAATTTTTAGTAGATAAGAATAAAAAGTTTTACTTCATGGAAATGAATACTAGAATTCAAGTTGAACACCCAATAACAGAACAGGTAATTGATTATGATTTAATTAGAGAGCAAATCAAAATTGCTAATGGAGAAACTATATCAGGTAATAATTATTTCCCAAAACTTTGTTCAATTGAATGTAGAATTAATGCTGAAGACCCTTTTAATGATTTTATGCCTAACCCAGGAAGAATTCTTAATCTACACCTTCCCGGAGGGCATGGTGTAAGGATAGACACGCATGTCTATAGTGGATATGTAATTCCACCACATTACGATTCAATGATAGCCAAATTAATAACTACTGCTCAAACAAGAGAGGAAGCGATTACTAAAATGCAACGTGCGTTGGATGAATTTCTAATAGAGGGCATTAAAACAACAATTCCTTTTCATCAAAAAGTTATGTCACACCCTAAATTTCTTTCTGGTAAATACACCACAAAATTTATGGACACTTTTGAAATGTAGGCTTTATAAAAGGTTTTTTTCAATAAGAGCTTCTGCAATTTGGACAGTATTTGTTGCTGCTCCTTTACGAAGATTATCAGACACAATCCATAGGTTTAAACCATTTTCAACACTACTGTCCCTCCTTATCCTTCCAACGTATACTTCATCATTATTTGCTGCATCTATGGGCATTGGATATAAATTATTCTTGACATCATCTGCCACTTTAATCCCAGGAGAACTATTTAAAACTTTTACAACATCTTTTATTTCAAATTCATTATGGAATTCCAAGTTGATAGACTCGCCATGACAATTTTCAATAGGAACTCTAACAGCTGTTGAGGTTATTTTTATAGAGTTATCACTTAATATTTTTCTTGTTTCATTAATTAATTTAATTTCTTCCTTTGTGTACCCACCCTCTTCAAAAACATCACAGTGAGGAAGAAGATTTTGGTAAATCTGATATGGATAAACCTTTTCAGTCACATCTTTAGTCGTCTCTTTTTTGAGTTGATCTACAGCGTTTTTCCCTGTTCCTGAAACAGATTGGTATGTAGAAATAACTAGCCTTTTTATATTGTACTTATTATGCAAAGGCCCTATAGCAACAACCATTTGAATAGTTGAGCAGTTAGGGTTAGCTATTATCATATCATCTTTTTCCAAGGCATCTGCATTTATTTCAGGCACAATTAACTTTTTGCTTGAATCCATTCTCCATGCAGATGAATTATCTATCACCTTTATGCCATTTTCTGCAAATTTTGGAGCCCATTCCAATGATGTTGATCCACCAGCTGAAAAAAGAGCAATTTTAGGTTTTAATTTTATAGCTTCCTCAATGGAAATGACAGGATAATTTTTATCTTTAAAACTAATAAATTGCCCTATCGAATTCTTTGAAGCAACAGGAATTAAATCATCCAAAGGAAACTTTCTATCCTCTAGTAGTTTTAGCATTACCCTTCCAACTAAACCTGTGGCACCAACAACAGCTATTTTCATGTTTTTTTCTTTTTAATATTCATTTTTTTATAAAAAAGTTCTCTGCTTAGAGCCTCATATTCATCCTCTTCACCTATTAGGATTATTGAGTCATCTGTGTTTTTTCTATAACTATAATTAGCGATATTTCCAGTTTGAGAACATATTGCATGAACTTTTGTTACATATTCTGCAATTGCCATAAGATTTGGCATTGGCCCGAAAGGATTTCCTAAATAATCCATATCAAGGCCAGCAGCTATTACTCTAACCCCATTGTTAGCAAGAGAATTACAAACAGAAACTATTTCATCATCAAAAAATTGAACTTCGTCAATGCCAACTACATCAAAATCCTTTCCAATATCATATACGTCATAAGATGTTTTTACGGTGAGTGATTTTATTCTTTTTTTATCATGTGACTCTATATATTGATCGTTTCTAGAATCTATAGATGGTTTAAAAATTTGAATTTTTTGATTAGCTATTTTTGCTCTTTTCAGTCTTCTAATCAACTCTTCCGTTTTACCTGAAAACATCGATCCACAGATTACTTCAATAGATCCAAATTGTTTATTTCCATGTGCAGAGTTTTCTAAAAACATTTTGTATTTTACTAAGAGTTAAACAAATTTATCAAAAAAGTATTTGGTTACACAAATACTAATGATTCAAATGACAAATAATGGAAAACTATTTATAGTGCCAACTCCAATAGGTAATTTAGAAGATATTACCGTTAGGGCAATAGAGACTTTAAAAAATGTTGATTTAGTTTTAGCTGAGGATACACGAAAGTCGTCAATCCTTTTTAAGAAATA
>CAYTIE010000034.1:2854-10519 GCA_964437815.1 uncultured Flavobacteriaceae bacterium | reverse complement strand
ATCAATTAATTGTACTGCTTTTTCAAAATCACTTATTGCATTATCATATTGACGGGTAGAAATGTATCTATGACCGCGGTGACGATAAAAACGAGCATCATTAGGATGGGCTTCTATTCCTAAGGTAAAAAGTTTAATAGCTTCTTTATAATATCCTAAATAAGCTGCTCTACGTCCATACCAAATTAGAGCTTCAGCATTATCTTTATTATCAAAATAGGTGATTTGTGCTGATTTAAATTGATCTAATGATTTTCCTTTTTTTATTTCAGGACTTCTTAGGGTATCCCCTAACAATGTTATTGCCTCTATAGTCTGTGCAGGGTCTTTTAAATTATTATAAGAATCACAAGAAAATATTATCAAAAAAGTAAGCAGAAATAACCTTCTCATATCTCTATTTTAAAATAAACTCGTAAAATAAAATAGTAAATATTACACCTTTAAAAAATGCTATATAAGCAGCTAACACAGGATTTTTTCTAATCCAATTTAATCGCATTTCAAAAATTTTTTTCATATCTCTAATTTATAATATTTTTTTCGATTCTATAATTTTAATATTAAATTCACATAGAATTAAAAATTAAAAAAATGAAAAATATTAAAGACGTAACTGTATCAATTTTTGCTATAATAGGTTTAGTAGCTGTTACAACTGGTGTAAGTGTTCAGGAGAGACAAATTGGTAAATATCAAATAGATTGTGAATTTAGGACAAGTGATACTTCCCGCCCTCATTGTGTTACTATAGATACAGAAACTGGCGAGATATTTGAAACTCAAAAATTAAGAATGAATGATTTTAAGGTGAAAAAATAATTTAAGGATTTTACACCAATGAGAACTACTATACCTAAAGGATCAATTATTGCTTCATTTATATATGAAAAGTCTTCTAATTTAAAAGGTTATGAAGAAATGAATTTACTTACAATTGAGGAAGTAAATAAAAATGAAGGCCATCTGGGAAATGAATTATTTTCAAACGATGAAAAATATATATTTATTTCTTATTGGAAAGATCTTGAGTCGATTGAAAAATGGAAGAATAATAAATTGCATATTAGTGCAAAAAAGATGGCGGTCACTTGGTATAAAAAATACAAAATGCAAATCTCAAAATTACAAAACGATTATATCTTAGAGTAATATAACTTTACGCCTATCTTGTTAAGTAGTTGATAATTAATTATTTAAGTTTATGTTTTCTTTTTAAACGTAAGGATTTATTGTATTCTCTTAAATCTTTTCTTTTCTTTCTCTTTTCTAATCTATTTTTAAGCTCTTGAATTTTTCTCTCATTTCTAAGCTGCTTCTTTTTTTTCTTTCTTGCAGCAGCCATTTCAGCCGCAGATGACCAACCAAGTTCTTTTGCAGTTTTTTCTTTCACCCTATCTATTAACTTATCAAATTCTGATTCATCAAGACCTCTTTGCCCATTATTTCTATATTCTTTAACCATCTTGCTCCAATCATCTATGTTAGCCCTTTTATCTCCAGTATATCCATAACCTATTTGACTGAATGTAAACTGAACAGTTAAAAAAGAAACTAAAAAAACTAATAGAATTTTTCTCATATATTTAATTTAAAAGAATTAACCTTTTTTTAAAAAAACCCAGAATATTATGTAAACAAATAGAAATGGTCCTAAAAGTGCTAATACTCTCCAAATAATAGGATCAATCTTAGTGTGTTCTCCTAATCCGTGGCATACCCCTCCAATATATCCTTTATCTGGAAATCTATACAACTTTTTCATATATCTAATTTACAAAAATCAAACTATTTTACCTTGACTTAATGCAGCTCCTAGAGCTATTCCAATTCCTAGACCTATACCAGTACTATCAAGAGCAATACCTATTGCAACCCCTATTACAAAACCACCAAAAAATTTTAAAATTCCTTTGTTTGCTTTTTTCTTGTCTCTCATATTTAAAATTTAATCAAGATTCTCCCATTCTTTAAATAATGTTTTTAGTGAAGCTTTAAATCTCTTATAATTTTTATTGTTAGTTGACGTCCAACCTGTTTCAGCATAAGCAGCAATTCTTGGAAATGTTTGACTGTAGACCTCTTTTTTAGTCGGTGTCCATTCCCCCCACATTTGAGCACCTAATCCTAAAATTTGTTCAGCTTCATCTTTTTCGAATCCATCAGGTATAGGATTAAAACTATATGCTTTCTTAAGATCAATTTGCTCGTACGTGTAATTTAAATAGGTGTAATTATGGTTAGAATTCACTAAATCATGTCCTGCATCTATAGCTATCTTTAAGTTTTCAAAGCCACCTTTCCAGAAATGGATAATTGCATTTTCTGAAAGCTTTATAGTAGCGTTATCATGATTATTTCCCCAATTATGGAGATTATTACCCATAATTTCATTCCATCCCATCGTACGTTTCCCTAGAACAGAGTTAATGAAATTAGAAATATTGTTAGTAAAATGCACTTGAACATCACCGTAATTGTCTAATTGATTTTTTTTCATAAGAGATTTCACATCTTCATTCGTTTTCCATGGACCGTATCTCACTTCATCTCCACCAATATGGATTATATCCGCGGGAAATAAATCAGAAACTTCTTTCAACACATCTTGAATAAATGTTATTGTTTTTGGACTTGCAGGATTAAATATATTTTCTCCAACACCAAACCTTTCTGGAACCCTAATAGGTTTTACTGAAGATCCTAAGAAGGGGTAACTTGCAATTGCAGCTGATGCATGTCCTGGCATAGCTATTTCTGGAATAACTGTAATATTAAGATTCTCAGCGTAAGCTACAATTTCTTTAATGTCATCTTGAGTATAAAAACCTTCATGCGGTACACCATCATAAACTTCACTATTCCACTTCTTTCCTTGATAATTAATTTGTGTACTATCTCTTTTAGAACCAATCTGTGTTAAAAGAGGATATTTTTTTATTTCTATTCTCCATCCAGCATCATCTGTTAAATGCCAGTGAAAGACATTCATTTTTAAATGTGCCATTTCATTTAATATAGTTTTTACAACTTCTTTACCTTGAAAATACCTACCTTCATCAAGCATGTATGCTCTCCATTTAAATTGTGGCTTATCTATAATTTCAAGCTCTTGTACGACTCCTAATTTGGATAATTGAATTAAGGTCTGGATACCGTAAAATGTTCCTGCCTTAGTATTCGATAAAATAGATATCTTATTGTTTTTTGCTATTAATCGGTAACCTTCACCACCCAATGTATCTAGTTTTGACTTTTCAAATATAACTTTTACCCCTTTGTCATTTGGTATATTATTCAGAAGAAGTTGATCTTTCAAATAACTACTGTAAATTCCATCAGATACATTTAATCCTTCACCCAAGTTTATTGTGTTTTCTTGTAAAAAGATTTGTTTTGGGTATGGCAATAAATGAGTTTCTGGATCAACAGAAATATTATTGGACTGATTGCATCCAATAATCAAAAAAAATAATAATATTAGTCTTTTCATAAATCTATCTAAAATATTTATTTAATACTAAAAACAACATATGTATCTCCTGATTTAGTTCCAAGCTTTCCTCCACCTGAAGCAATTGCAATGTAAGGTACACCATTAATTTCATAATAACTCGGAGTTGCAAATCCAGCAAATGGTAATTCATACTCCCAAATTAAATCTCCATTTCGACTATCAAAAGCCCTAAATTTTTTATCTGATGTAGCAGCTATAAAAATTATTCCTGATTTTGTTACTATAGGTCCTCCGTAATTTTCCGATCCTGTTAAAATATTGTTTTTTTGTCCAATTTCTGTCTGACCTAAAGGAATTTTCCATTCAATATTTCCGGTATTTAAATTAACGGCATTAAGTGATCCCCAAGGTGGATTAATAGCTGGATAACCATCATTGGTTAAAAATTTATTATATCCAGTAGAAGTGTAAAAAAGTTCCTGGTTCATTAATGATAAATCAGTTATATCACCATCATTTAACTGTATAATATAATTAATTAAAATTTCTATTTTTTGATCTTCTAAAAATGCATAACCAGGCATAAAGCCTTTTCCATTTTTAATTATTGATTTTAACTCATTGAAATTATATTTATCCCTCATACCAATTATTGATGGATTTTTTCCAGATCCTTTATAATCAATTCCATGACACATTAAACATTGTTTATTATAGATATTTATCGGTTGCGAGTTATTATTTGCAACTTTTTTCATTGTAAGTATCCAGGGCATCTCATTAGAATTAACGTACAACATATTATTAACAGGATCAAGTGCAGGTCCTCCCCACTCTGCACCCCCATCAAAACCAGGAAAAATTAATGTTCCATTTTCTGATGGAGGGGAAAAAATATCATTTTTTGAAATAGAAGAAAATATCTTTTCAATACTATCTTTTTCTTTATTTTTTATAAATGGATTTATCTCTTGAATTAAAAAAGATTGTCTTGAAAATGGATCAGGAAACGTTGGAATTGGCTGTGTTTCTGATAATTTTTCTCCAATTAATGAAGAATTTGTTGGAACGGGCCTTTCTATAACATCATAAATTGGTTTTCCAGTAACTCTGTTTAATAAATATGTGTAACCCGACTTTGAGACCTGAGCTAATGAAGGTATAATTGAATCATTAATCTTATAGTCAAATAAAACAGGAGGAGTTGGTAAGTCCCTATCCCAAACATCATGGTGGACTGTTTGAAAATGCCATATTTTTTTTCCATTTTTAGCATCTATAGCAATAATTGAATTAGCAAAAAGATTATCACCAACCCTATCCCCACCATAAAAATCATAACTTACAGAACCTGTTGGAGCATATACAATACCTCTTTTTTCATCTAATGTGAATCCTGCCCATGCATTTGCTCCACCAAGTCTTAGATATGCATCTGGATTATCATATGTTTCATGCCCGTCTTCACCTGCTTCAGGTATTGTCTGAAAAACCCAAATTAATTCTCCAGTGTTTGCATCAAAAGCTCTTATATTTCCTTTTGCTGCAGGATTTCCTTCACTAACTCTTGAGCCAACAATTATTAAATTATTATAAAGGACTCCAGGTGATGTCATTGATACATATAAAGAACTAGAATTTTCACCAAGACCTTCATGTAAGTCAAGGTAACCTCTATTAGCAAAACTTAAATCAGGACTTCCAGTTAAAGAATTAATTTTAAATAATTTTGCCCCTACTCCGTAAAAAATAAATGAATTGTTAAAATTATCTTCAAAATAGGTTATCCCTCTACAAACATTTATGCTTAGGTCATCTTTATCAAAATATTTCTGATTAATTTGAAAAGGATCAAATATCCAGTTTTGTTCTCCTGTTTTTGCATCTAATGAAAAAAGTTTAAGTTTTGGAGACACCCCATAAAATTTTTTATCTATAATTAATGAGTTTGTCTGAATTTCAGAATTGCTATCGTTATCATAAGTTCTATATTCCCAAATCTTAACTAATTTTGAAATATTCTTTTTATTTATTTTATCTGAATCTACATATTGTGTTCTTTGATGAGACCCACCGTATATCTTCCAATCTTTATTATAATTACAAGAAAAAGTGAATATTGTAAGGGTAAGTAATATTATTTTTCTCATATCTCTAATTTAATAATTTAAAATATTTATTTTCCAATTTTTTATATTTAGATTGCAGTATGAAAAAAGTTCTACAAGTTTTAGGTATAATTGCTCTATCACTTTTAATTCTGCAGTTTCTTTTTGTTTTGACAATTTCAATATCTATAATAAACCATGTTAGTGATGGGAGTTATAAAATTGACATTATAGATTCATATCAAAATAAAAATTACTCAGATAGAGTTAATATAAATAATGAAAGAATATTGATTATCAAAGACAATGATACGATTTTAGATATCAAATCTGATTAGAATCAACTCACTATTTAGTATTATCATATATTTAATTCAAGAAGTAAAAATTTACATCATTTTACCTAATATTTCTTTCATCATTTTTGCTGCCAGAAAAGCAGTCATATTTTGAAAATCTCTATTAGGATTATATTCTACAATATCAGCTCCAATAACTTCACTATCAATGCTATGAATTAAATTTATTACTTGTCTAGAAGTTAACCCTCCAGGCTCATGATGTGAAACTCCAGGAGCATATGCTGGGTCAAATGCATCCATATCTAGAGAAATATATAAGGGGTTTTTAAATTTTGGAATTTGACTTAAATCTAAATCTTTCATATGATGTATTTCAACATTAAATTTATCAGCTTGTTCTGCTTGATGTGTATTTAGTGTTCTAATTCCAACTTGCACTAGCTTAACAGCAAATCCGTTTTCCATAATTCTTGCGAAAGGACACGCATGTGAATATTTATCTCCTTCAAATTGATCATATAAATCACTATGGGCATCAATATGTAGAATATCCAATTTGGGATATTTTTTATTATAAGCTTTAATTATTGGAAATGTTACAGAATGGTCACCTCCTAATGTAAAAACTTTAGCATCAAAATTAAGGTGGTTTTTAGTTATTTTCTCGATTTCAAAATATTCAGATATTCCGAAATCACCTTTATCATCAATCCTTGAGTTTTTGATAGATAATAAATTTTCTGTATACATATTTGTAGAACCACAATTCAATGCTTCCCTTATTAATGGCGGAGCTAGTTTAGGCCCTTTCTGAAAAGAAGATTTTTTATCAAATTTTATTCCTTGTATAATTAGTTTAGTCACTTTTTATAGTACTTAATATGTTATCTAACATAAAAAACCCCACATTAAATGTGGGGTTTATATAAACAATAAATTAATTTTTTATTTTATGAACTTTTAAATGGAAGAGAAGGACTTGTAATCCATTTAGCTAGAGTTGACACAATGCCATAAACCCAATGATAAATTGCAAGTGCAAGATATAATTTGGCTAAGATTAGTATGACTTGAGCATACTCCCATCCAACAGCTACTAAACCATCTATGGTATAACCTGTGGCATCAGATCCAGTTAGATCCCAACTAAAAAAGTCGCTAATTATTCCACCAACATAATCTAATCTTATCATTTCTAAAAACGTTGCTGTTGCTTCAAGTGGGAGTGCATAAGCATATGCAGCACCACTATACAAATCAACATTCATAGACATTCCATTAGAATTCAATATCCAAGCTACAGTTGAACAAAATGCTCCAAATAATGCTACTAGAGCAGTAACATGTCCTAGAGCTTTAATATTCTCTGTAACAAAATCCCTGAAAATAAAATCAACTGTACCACTTTTAGAGGAAGAAAGTGAATCTCCCGCTGACCTAATGACTTGAGCAATAGGAAAAGTAGCATAGACTAAAATTAATAGACAAAGTATCGCAGAGACTTGTCCTAGACCACTAGCACTATTCATAGCGTCCATTCCATTTGTAATAACTGATATCAAAGTAACAATACATACAACTAGAGCACCTATTTTAAATGCTTTTCCAGTCCAGGCTTTCATAGAACTCTCTGAGCCTGCCATCATTTCATTGAATGAATTTTTAGGAAGTTTATCATTTACCGTTTTCGGTAAATCCAATAAAGTATTTAATAGTTTTTCCATAATAATAAAATATAGCCATAAATGTATAAGATTTTTTTATAAATCCTAACATATTACCCATTAATTTATTAACC
>CAYTIE010000034.1:0-2754 GCA_964437815.1 uncultured Flavobacteriaceae bacterium | reverse complement strand
GAACCATACTTTGGAATTGATTTTAAACTCTTTAAAAATAGAAAACTCAAAATTTTTTACAATCAATCAGAAATGATGAAAACTATTGGTATAATGGTACCTATTCTAAACATAGGAAAAAAGATGAAAATGAATCATCATTAGAAGTCAATTATAATTAATCTATGAAGTTTTTTAATTAAACCAAGTAGAGATTTTATCTAAAGATTTCTTTTGTGATGCAAATTTTGGCACTTTGGTATTCGATTTAGGATAACCTACAACTAAAAGCACAAAAGGTTTTTCATCAATTGGTCTCTTTAGTATCTTATTTAAGAAAGTCATAGGACTTGGAGTGTGCGTAAGCATACATAGCCCAGAATAATGAAGTGCTGATATTAATATGCCAGTTGCTATACCAACGGATTCTTTAACATAATAATTTTTGATTTTTACTTTTTTTTCTATAGAAAATTTTTTTTCAAAAACAGCAATCAATATTGGAGCTTCTTCTAAAAATTCCTTATGTTCATCTGTTCCAAGAGGCTGTAGAGCTTTTAACCATTCTGGAGGTGCAACTTCATTATAAAATTTTTCTTCTTCTTTCTCAGCGGCTTTTCTTATTGCTTTTTTAATTTTTTTATTTTTAATGACAACAAAATGCCAAGGTTGTAAGTTAGCTCCATTAGGAGCAGTACCTGCAGATTTTATAGCATTCTTAATAATATTATCATCAATTTTTTTTAAACTAAATTGTCTTATACTCCTTCTTGTTTTGATCAAATTATAAAAAAATTGTGACCTTTCTTGTATTTCATCTAAAGAGAGAAAAGTATGTTTTAATTTAACTGGTTGATACTTCATTATAATTAAAAATTAGGACTAAATTCATAAGTATTATGAAACTCTTCAAGAATACTGATTACCTCCTCTTTTGTATCAGCAATTCTAAGTAAACTTAAATCTTCTTCACTTATATGATTATTTTCTAAAAGCATAGTTTCTTTTATCCAATCAACTACTCCTCCCCAATATTCAGAACACACTAAGATAATTGGAAACTTTTCAGCTTCTTTGGTTTGAATTAAGGTTGCTGCTTCAAAAACTTCATCTAAGGTTCCAAATCCACCAGGCATAACAACAAATCCTTGGGAGTATCTAATAAACATAACTTTTCTAACAAAGAAATAATCAAAATTTAATAGTTTGTCTTTGTCTATAAACTTGTTAGGTACTTCATAAGGCAGATCTATACATAAACCAACAGACTTACCTTTTTTGTTGTTAGCACCTTTATTAGCAGCTTCCATAATACCAGGTCCTCCACCTGTTATAACTCCATAACCTCTAGTAACAATTTCAGACGCAATTTCCTCTGCAAGTTTGTAATATTTATTATCAGGTTTAGTTCTAGCAGATCCAAAAAAAGATATACAAGGACCTATAGCACTTAATTTTTCATACCCTTCTACAAACTCACCCATTATTTTGAATATTGACCAAGAGTCATCTTCCTTAGTCTTAGTAAATACCCATTTTTTATATTTATTATCTTTCATAGTTCATTTTTTTATTATTAATCAATTTTAGATAGTCGCATTTTTATCTCTATACTTTCACCATCAACTACCATATAGTTTTCTAAAATAATCTTTTTTCCTTCGTTATAAAGGACATAATACGATTCCTCTAGAGGAGGCTTAACTTCTGCATAGAAATATTTTTTCTCATTTTCTACATCAATATTATAAATCCTAACATGAGCTGGAGGTCTTTTCCTGTAAGTAAATGATATAGTATCATCCTTAATCATTACTTTACTGTTAAAAAGCCTTACATTCCAGCCATTGACTTTTGTTATCTTATATTCTTGAGAGTTAACTAAAGCATACGTAAATAGAAATAATACTAGAAGAACTTGTCTCATTTAATTAGTTCCCCCTGCCTACTTTTCTAATACCAGACATATTAGCTTTTCCAGCAGCTTTTGATTTTATTTTGCTATTCGCATTCTTTTTGGATCCTTTAACTTGACGTTTTCCCTTTGTTTTTTGATCATCAAGTCTATTTGAAAAATATTTACTACTCATCTTTTTTTATAAAATTAATTAATTTTTAATTAATTTTTTGCTTAACTCTTCAAGAGATACACCTTTTGTCTCTGGCATTATAAAATGAGTAAAAAGTAATTGAAGAACCATCATAAAAGCAAAGAATGCAAATACAATTCCAGGACCTATCCACCCAAATAGAAATGGAACAAATGATGGTATAATAGCTGCTAGAACCCAGTGAGTAGAAACTCCAAAAGATTGTCCATAACTTCTAATATGATTTGGAAATATTTCTGAAATATATACCCAAATTATAGCTCCTTGTCCAATTGCATGAGATGCTATAAATAGAAACAGAAAAATAGGAAGTACTATACCACCCCAATCTAAAATGAATGAAAGACTTATTAAGGTAAGTGAAATTATATAACCTATTGAACCTATATACATCAAAATTTTTCTACCAAGCTTATCAATTAAATTAATACCTATAAATGTAAAAATCACATTAGTTAGACCAATTCCAACACTATTTAATAGGGCCGCACTTTGACCAAGCCCACCTTCTTCAAATATTCTAGGAGCATAATATAAGAATGCATTAATACCAGAGAATTGATTAAAAGCTGCTACTAAAAAGGCAAGCATTAATATAAAACTGTATTTCTTTTGAAAAATTGATTCTGATTTAACACTTGATTCTTTATCTTTTATTATTTCC
>CAYTIE010000033.1:0-10822 GCA_964437815.1 uncultured Flavobacteriaceae bacterium | reverse complement strand
TCCAATGCTAACCTTTTTATTTCAATTCATTGTGATTCTCATAATTCTCAAGCATATGGCGCAGGAACATTTGTTTTAGGGCTTCATGCAAATCAGAGGAATTTTGAGGTTGCAAAAAAAGAAAATTCAGTAATATTTTATGAAGATGATTACATTAACCAATATGATGGGTTCGATCCAAATAACCCTGAGTCTTTAATTGGTTTAACTCTTATGCAGGAAGAGTATCTTGATCAGAGTATTGTAGCAGCATCATATATTCAAAATAGCTTTGTTCAAAATTTAAAAAGAAAAAACAGGAATGTTAAGCAAGCAGGTTTTATTGTATTGAAATACACTTATATGCCAAGTGTTTTAATTGAAACAGGTTTTTTAACAAATAAGAATGAAGGAGCATATTTAAATTCTATTAATGGTCAAAAAGAAATGTCTGATGCAATTTCAAAAGCTATAATAAGATATAAAAATGATTTTTATAGAAATCTTACCTCTACAGAACAAATTGATTACGTGAATTATAAAATTCAGGTTTCAGCTAGTAATAGGCTGATAGAAACAAAATCCTATAACTTTAATGGTCTAGAATCAATTGAAGTAATTAGAGATGGTAAACTTTATAAATATTTATATGGAAACTACAGATCTATTGAGGAAGCTAATAAAAGTTTAAAATATGTTAAGAAATTTGGCTTCAATTCTTCATTTGTTATTGGTTTAAGAAATAACAGAATTATTCCATTAAGTGAGCTTAATTAGTGAGGTAACAATTAAAACATAAAATATTGTTATTTTTGTATTATAAAACTCTTTATTAGTTTGAAACTTTCAAAAGAAATTAAAACATCAATATTTGTCCTTGTTAGTATTTTACTATTTATTTTTGGATTTAACTTTTTAAAAGGAACTTCAATTTTAGATAAACAAAAGACAATATATGCAATCTATAATGAAGTTGATGGGTTAATGGTAGGTGCTTCTGTATCTGTTAATGGTTTGGTAATAGGAAATGTTACTTCTCTAGATTTTCTTCCAAAGTCTACAAAGATAATAGTTACATTAAAGGTGAAAGATAAGTTAAGATTTTCTTCAAATAGCACAGCTACATTATACGAAACTGGATTAATAGGAGGAATAGCAATAGCTATTGAACCTATTTTTGAAAATGGAAACATAGTGAAATCAGGCGACACATTAAAATCAGTTATTAGACCTGGTTTAACTGAATTAATAAATGAGCAAATTCAGCCATTGCAAAGAAACCTTCAAAGTATATTAATTAGTGTCGATTCTCTTTTTATGGGAGTTACAAACATTATCAATCAGGATTCGCAAAATAATTTAAAAGTTGCATTAGATGATATGACATCAGCTATATCTTCAATTAATAGTACTGCGAAAATTCTTGAAAATACTATAAAAACAAATCAATCAACAATTAATAATTCTATTAAAAATATAGAAGGGGTCTCATCCAATATGCAAAAAATAACTGATTCATTAGTTGAGTCAAATTTAAACGAAACAATATCTAACCTTGATAAATCAATAGAAGGTATAAATAAAGCTGTAGAAGAATTAAATTCAGATTCTAGTTCTCTGGGTCTGCTAATTAGAAATGATGAATTTTATAATAATCTTAACTCATCAGTTAATGACTTAAACGAATTATTAATCGACTTGAAGAATAATCCAAAAAGATATGTTCATTTTTCAGTTTTTGGAAGAAAGGATAAATCAAGTGATAATGATTAGTTATATCCCTAATTTAATTTTTATATTAATCTTTTCGTTTGCAATAATCTTTTTTCTACGAAATATATTGAAGCTTAGAAGGGTAATACTTATGGGGAAAAGTATTAATAGATCAGATAGAAAGTTGGATAGACTAAAAAATATGATTAGAATAGCCCTAGGTCAATCCAAGATGGTAACTAAGCCAATATCAGGAATTCTCCATATTGTGGTTTATATTGGATTTGTTATAATAAATATTGAATTATTAGAAATTGTTATTGATGGTATTATAGGTTCACATAGATTTTTTTCTAAATACATGTCTACTAGTTTATACAACTTTTTAATTGGTTTTTTTGAATTCTTTGCATTATTAGTTCTAATAGCAGTTGTAATATTTTGGATTCGTAGGAATATATTAAAGATAAAAAGATTTCTAAGTAGAGAAATGAAGGGATGGCCTAAATTTGATGCTGACAATATTCTTTATTTTGAAATAGTTTTAATGCTGCTTTTCCTTTCTATGAATGCAACTGATTTAATTCTACAAAACAGAGAGTTCTATAGTCAGGCTGGATTTTTTCCTATTTCATCTTTTCTAGTTCCTGTTTTTGATTCACTTACCACACAAACTGTTTATATTTTAGAAAGATCCTTTTGGTGGCTTCATATAATAGGAATTTTATTTTTCTTGAATTACTTATACTATTCGAAACATCTACATATCCTTCTGGCATTTCCAAACACTTACTATGCTAATCTAGAATATAAAGGAAAATTTAGGATTTTAGAATCTGTTAAAAATGAAGTTTTGTTAATGTTTTACCCAGAAAAAGCTCAAGAAGATAAGAGTGCTCAAGTTGAAAAATTTGGCGCATCAGATGTTCTGGATCTGAATTGGGTTCAACTTATGAATGCTTATTCTTGTACAGAATGCGGGAGGTGTTCTGATGAGTGTCCTGCAAATATTACAGGTAAAAAATTATCCCCAAGAAAAATTATGATGGATACAAGAGACAGGTTAGAAGAAGTTTCAAAAAATGTCTCTAAAAATAATGGAATATTTAAAGAGGATGGTAATCAACTTTTAGATAACTTTATATCTAGAGAGGAATTATGGGCTTGTACATCTTGTAATGCATGTGTTGATGCTTGTCCTATTAATATTGACCCTCTTTCTATTATAATGCGTATGAGACAATATCTTATTATGGAAGAATCATCTACTCATTCTGATTTAAACAATATGATGAGTAATATTGAAAATAATGGTGCACCATGGCCATTTAACCAACAAGATAGAGAATTGTGGATTCAAGAACCCTAAAATTTTATTATGAAAAAAAAAGAAGTCGAAAATTATTTACATAAAAAAGTAGAAGATGGAGAAACTGTAAGTCCTGTTTTACCTGAAGGTGTTAAGAATTATTTAATTGATGTTGATGGTACTATTTGCGATGATATACCTAATGAAGAGCCTGAAAGAATGGAAACTGCTAAATTATACCCTGATGCTCTTGAAACTATTAATGGATGGTATGATGAAGGTCACATTATATGTTTTTTTACAGCTAGACTAGAATCTCATAGAAAAGTCACTGAAAAATGGCTTCAAAAAAATGGCTTTAAATACCATAGTTTATTAATGGATAAACCTAGAGGAGGGAATTATCATTGGATTGATAATCATTTAGTCAAAGCAACAAGATATAATGGTAAGTTTACAAACTTAATTGAGAAAACTGTTAAAATAGAAGTGTTTGATGACGACTTCAATCAAAGCAAAAAATGAGAGTTCCAATATTATCAGAATTAAAGACTCAGGGAATTGATCCAGAATATCTGTTTTGGGTTGGCTGTGCTGGTAGTTTTGATGAGCGATCTAAAAAAGTAACAAAAGCATTTATTAAAATTTTAAATAAGGCAAATATTTCATTTGCCATATTAGGTAAAGAGGAGTCTTGTACTGGCGATCCTGCAAAAAGAGCAGGTAATGAATTTCTTTTTCAAATGAAAGCAATTAGTAATATAGAAATTCTGAACTCATATAATATTAAAAAAATAGTTACTACATGCCCTCATTGTTTTAACACATTAAAGAATGAATATCCAGAGCTTGGAGGAAATTATGAAGTAATACATCACACACAATTAATTAATGATTTAATAAAAGACGGTAGAATAGGTGTTTCAGGCGGTACATTCAAAGGAAAAAAAATCACTTTTCATGATCCTTGCTACCTAGGTAGAGCAAATAATGTTTATGAAGCACCTAGAGAAATAATTAAGAAACTAGATTCCGAATTAGTTGAAATGAAAAGCTGTAAATCAAAATCACTATGCTGCGGTGCAGGAGGGGCTCAAATGTTTAAAGAACCTGAAAAAGGAAATAAAGATATTAATATAAAAAGATCAGAAGAGGCTTTAAAAACAAAATCAGAGATAATTGCTGTTGGTTGTCCTTTCTGTAATACTATGATGTCAGATGGAATGAAATCAATGGAAAAAGATATCACTGTTCTAGATATTGCGCAAATGATTGAAAAAGCTGAAAATTTATAAACTATATGATTGTTAATTTTAATACATTACCAAGCGATTCGAAATTATGGATATACCAGTCCAATAGAGAATTTACATCCACAGAGTTAAAAGAGATAAAAACTCTAACTGAATCTTTTTTAAATAATTGGCAAGCTCATAACGAAGAGCTAGAAGTTTCATATCAAATAAAGTATAATAGGTTTTTAATTCTAGCTGTCAATGAATCATTTAATTCGCCAGGAGGATGTTCAATAGATTTATCAATAAGGTTTATTAAAGATTTAAGTAAAAAAATAAATATTGATTTATTAAATAGAATGAATGTGAGCTATAGAGATAATCAAGAAATCAAATGTTTAAAATTAAATGATTTTAAAGATCTCTTAAATAGTAAATCAATTAATGGTGGAACAATAATATTTAATAACTTAGTTAAAACTAAAATTGATTATTTAAATAATTGGGAAACTAATATTAAAAACAGCTGGTTGTCTCAGTTTATTGATTAATATGCGTTTATTTTTTATTTATTTCATTTTTACTAGTTTTCTAGTATCTCAGGAGATTTCCCTATATGATAAATCTAACCAATGGGTTGATAGTATATATAACTCTCTTTCATTAGAGGAGAAAATAGGTCAATTATTCATTAACTGGGTATCACCTGATCAATCCAATTTTGAGCAAATAGAGAAACTAGTAGTTGAAGATAAAATAGGTGGATTAATCTTTTCAATTGGGAATCCATACTCTCATGTTAAATGGATGAATCAGTTCCAATCTAAAGCTAAAACACCCCTTTTAATAGCTATGGATGCTGAGTGGGGTCCTGCAATGAGACTAGATGGTGTATTTGCTTATCCATGGAATATGACTCTTGGGGCAATTCAAGATAATAAGATAGTTAAGGATATTTCAAAAAGGATAGCTGAACAAAATAAATTATTAGGAATACATTATAATTTTTCTCCTGTAGTTGATGTAAATAATAATCCAGAAAATCCTATAATTGGAAATAGATCATTTGGGGAAGACCCCGAAAACGTTTATCAAAAGGCGAAAGCTTATATAATGGGTCATCAAGAAGTAGGTGTAATGACATCAATTAAACATTTTCCTGGACATGGAGATACAAGCCAGGATTCTCATAATACTCTTCCTGAGATTAAATCGAATTTAAATAGACTGAATGAAGTGGAACTTTATCCATATAAAAAGTTAATTAAAGATAATATTGTTAATTCCGTAATGGCTGCCCATATTCTTTATCCAGTATTAGATAAGAAAAATCCTTCATCCATTTCTAAGAAAATTATAAATAATCTTTTAAAGGGTGAACTTGGCTTTGATGGCATTGTAGTTACGGATGCATTAGACATGCAGGGTGTTCTGCAAAACCCAAAGATTAATGTTGACTTGACTGCATTTTTAGCTGGTAATGATATCCTACTTATGTCAACAGATGTATCAGGTGGAATAAAGGCAATATCTGAAGCGTATAATAAGGGAAAGTTAACTGAAGAAAGATTATCTGAATCAGTAAAAAAAATTTTGAGAGCTAAAGCTAATGCTGGCTTAGAAGACTACTTGCCAAAATCATCTGAATCAATATTGACTAAATTAAATACATCAAAGGATACATTATTATATTCCAAAGCTATGGAATCAGCAATTACTCTGGTTAAAAATAAGAATGAAAAAGTTCAAATTGATCCAGAGAAAAAATACCTTCATATTGGTCTTGGTGAAGAGGGAAATGATTTTTATAATCAATTAAATAAAACTAATAATATTGATGCATTTAACAATAATTCATATGAAACCTTATATCAAAAGACTGATTATGAGGCAATTATAATTAGTTATCATGGATCTAATAGTAGTCCTTATAATTCGTATAAGATCCCTAATGATGTATTGGATATTATAGATAATATTAGTTTGAATAATGACATTATTCTAAATTTATTTTTAAATCCATATAGTCTTAATTCGTTTAATTCACTAGATAATATTGAGTCAATAATTATAAGTTATCAAAATACTACTATTTCTCAAGAAGTAAGTGCAGATCTTATTGCAGGATATAGAACCTTTTCTGGGAAACTCCCCGTTTCAACAAAATTTTTCCCATTGAATCATGGTCTTCATAAAGATAAAAAGCAATTATTAAGTTACTCAAGACCATCTTATCTAGGTTTTAATCCAAAACGATTATCTAATTTAGACTCATTAGGTAAAATTACTCTAGACTCATTAATGACACCAGGGTTTCAAATGTTAGTCGCTAAAGAAGGAAAAATAATTTATCACAAAAGTTTTGGTTATCATACATATGATAGAGTGAGAGAGGTAAAAAATTCAGATATATATGATTTATCTTCAATTACCAAGATACTAGCTAGTATGCCTTTAATTATTCAAGAATATGAAAAAAACAATCTTTCTCTTGAAACAAAACTTAAAACCCTTTTTCCAAAAAAAAAATTATCAGATAAGTCAGATATATCTTTAAAAGATATGTTATCTCATTATGCAAGATTAAGACCATGGATTCCCTTTTATAAAGAAACTTTAAATAAAAAAGAAAAACCTAAGAGTAAATTTTATAAGAAAAAACAAAGAAAAAGATTTTCAACTACTGTTTCAAATAATCTATTTCTGAAAAATAAATATCAAGAAGATATATTTGATTTAATAATTGAGAGTGAGCTGAGAGATACATTAGAGTTTAAATACTCAGACTTACCTTTTTATTTATTTAAATATTGGATAGAAGATAAATATGAAGAGAGCTTAGATGTATTAGCTGAAAAAAGGATATTTGAAAAATTAAATCTAAAAAAAACTATGTTTAACCCTTTTCAAAAAATATCAATTGAGAATGTAGTCCCATCTGAAAAAGATGAGTTTTTTAGATATGGTAAGCTACAAGGTTATGTTCATGATGAAGGAGCTGCAATGCTTGGAGGAGTTTCGGGTCATGCAGGTCTATTTTCTAACTCATATGAGGTAGCTCTAATGCTACAAACATTTTTACAAGGAGGTGTATATGATGGAATAAGATTGTTTGATAAAGAATCATTTGACCTTTTTAACTATTGTTATTATTGTGATAAAGGTAATAGGAGTGGAGCAGGATTTGATAAACCCCAATTAGAGGGGGAACATGGTTCTACTTTTGGAGGAGTGTCAAAGAAAAGCTTTGGTCATTATGGTTATACAGGATCTATAGCATGGGCTGATCCAGATGAAGAAATAATATTCGTTTTTCTTTCAAATAGAACTTATCCAACAAGAGAAAACACCTTATTACAAACTCATAATATTAGAACTAGAATGCAAGAAATTGTTTATAATTCTTTAATTTATAATTAATGAAAATAGGTATTGTTTGTTATCCGACATTTGGAGGAAGTGGAGTAGTCGCTACAGAGCTTGGAATTGAGTTATCAAAAAAAGGTCATGAGGTTCACTTTATTACATATAGTCAACCTGTTAGGTTAGAAGCTTTAACATCAAATCTTTATTTTCATGAAGTTACAGTTCCTGAATATCCATTATTTAAATATGAACCATATGAACTTGCCTTATCAAGTAAATTATATGATGTCATTTCAAAACATAAACTAGATCTAATACATGTGCATTATGCTATACCTCATGCTTATGCTGGATATATGGCAAAGCAAATACTAAAGGATAATGGTTATAATATACCTATAATTACTACTTTACATGGGACAGATATCACTTTAGTTGGAAACCACCCTTTTTATAAACCTGCAGTTACTTTTAGTATTAATAATTCAGATATAGTTACATGTGTATCTAACAGTCTAAAAGAAGACACTATTGATTTTTTTAGCATCAAAAGAGAAATAAATGTTATACCAAATTTTATTGATATAAAGAAGTATGATGAAAAACATAAGAGTTGTGAAAATAATATGATTTCTAAAGGAGATGAAAAAATTATTATTCATATAAGCAACTTTAGACCTTTGAAGAGGGTTAATGATGTATTAAAAGTTTTTAAAAAAATAAATAAAAAGATAAACTCTAAGCTTATAATGGTAGGTGATGGTCCAGATAAAAATAAGGCAAAAGAATATATGAAGAAGAGCAATCTAAAAAGCAATGTTATTTTTCTTGGAAATACATCTCAGGTTGATGAAATTCTTTGCTCTTCAGACTTATTTATTCTTCCTTCAGAAAAAGAAAGTTTTGGTCTTTCAGCTCTTGAAGCAATGGCATTAAAGGTTCCAATTATTTCAACAAATGTTGGAGGTTTAAAAGAATTGGGTATAGATAATAACTTTGGTTATACATCTGATGTTGGTGATACTAAAAAAATGGCAAAAGATTCAATTAAGATATTATCTGATTCAAAACTTCAACAAAAGTTTAAGGATGCTGCTTTAGAAAATGCAAAGAAATATGACATAAATAAAATAATCCCACTTTATGAAGATTTATATAAAAAGGCAATAAAATAAACTTTAGTTAGGGTTATATATTTTTGATGCGTTTTTATAGATTTCTTCTTTGTCCATAGAAACCTTTTTTAGTTTGAAGTTCTGGTATAATTCCATTTGATCATCGTAATGTTTTGATTCTGGGACTTCTGAATTTCCATATGAAATAACACTTTCAATTGTTGGTCCATCTTCATTAAATCTAATATATCCTATATAAGATTCTCCAGCAAAAACCCTTCGTTTACCATCTTTATATTTAGTAGAGACCATTGCAGTAACAACATCTGGAAGTCCCCATATAGGAAGCTCTATAGATCCTCTTACTAATTTTTGAAAATCACCTAGCGTAATTTCTAAATAACCGAAATTTTTTATAATATATGATTTAACTTCTTTTAATGCGCTCAGTAAAACTTCTTCTGATAAGACTCTATTATTTAATATATAATCTCTATAATTACCTAATAAGTGATAATATAATACCCCATATATACCTGCACCAACTGAATCAATATCAGTCTTTCTATTCCAGCTTTGAAGAATATCCAAAATCTTTTTTAATTCATGATTTGAATCTAGGTCTATATCAAATAGTGGGTTTATATCCATAAATATGTAGCTAAACTTTTCTGGAAAGGAATTGTCATTTTTTATTTCCTTAAACTCTTCATATGATATTTTGTCTTTTTCATCAATGAGTTTTTTTAACCTTATTGATCTGTTGTTATCAAATAGTTCAAACCCCATATCAGAATTAAAATTATTTGGATTTGGGTTCTCATCATTTGAAGTAGATTTAAATGGTGAATGATTTGCATTATATATATATCCTGATTTTGGTTGGATTACTTGTGGAAGATCTTTAATATCATATGTTTCTGTCCATAATGTTTTTTTTGTATTACCTGGAACTATTTCTTTCCAATTATACCCTTGTTCTCTTTTTGGAATTAAACCATCAGACATATAAAAAATTGTATCATATTTATCAGCATATGCAATGTTTACTCCTGTTAATCCCTTCATTTTTAATATTGAATAAAACTCATTAAAATTCTTTGCTTTACCCATTCTCCACCATTGCTCAAGAGCATTAATTGAATAAAGAATAGGAGTTCTTATTGAGTAAAATCCTTTTTTATTTTTAAGTGTAGGCCCAAAAATACTTTTATAAAACTTTCTATTTATTGGAATCTTTAGGCCTAAAATTTTAATTTTTATTTGAGCTTTATCTTTTTTGAGTTTATATTCTTTTCCATCTACTTTATATTTTAAACCTTTTGTCATTTCTAATTTATAGACATCAAAAATGTCTAGATTATTAAATGTATGAGACCAAGCCAGGTTTTCATTAACTCCAATCAGTATATGAGGGGTCCCAGGATATAAAGTCCCAAGGATATTTGTTCCTTCTTCACTGTTAAGGTGAGCTTCATACCAGGAAGTTGGACCCTCTAGAGGTTGATGAGTATTAATTACAAGAAATGATTCACCAGATTCAGTTTTATTACTATTCATAGCAATAAAATTCGAACCCACTAAACTTTGATCAATAAAATCTTCTTGAGTTTTATCACTTAATATTTTTCCAACCCATTCACCACCTTTTGATCTAATAAAAAGTTGAAGTTGACCATATCGAAGCATCATCTTTGGGGTTAGCGGGAAAAGATTCTTATATAAAACTTTATCTGGAAATTTTTTTGCATAACTATTAAGTCCTTTAGCATATCCCTCTAGGACTGATTTATATTCATCACTTACCTCATTAAACTTCTTATCAACAATTTCTTCTGAGCCAATGAATTTTGAGATAAAATCTGCAGGGGCGCCTTCAGTTCCAAGATGATCTGATAACATTGAATTACCTGCTAAGTAAGCTAGTTGGATAGTTTCAAAATCATCTTCAGCATGAGCCCATGCAAGACCATATGCTACTTCAGCATCAGTATTAGCAAAAATATGAGGGACACCATAATTATCTCTAACTATATCTATTTTCTCAGGGTTTATTTGAGCAAAAATGAAATTTATTGATAGGGCAAAAAGAATTAATTTTTTCA
>CAYTIE010000032.1:8588-10936 GCA_964437815.1 uncultured Flavobacteriaceae bacterium | reverse complement strand
TCAATAGTTTCTGCTTTTGAGGTCCTTAGGAAAAGAATTGATAAGTTTGGTGTAACACAACCTAATATTCAAAGATTAGGTACATCAGGAAGAATACTTGTTGAACTCCCAGGTGCTAAAGATATTGATAGAATTCAAAATCTTTTACAAAGTACTGCTCAGCTAGAATTTTGGGAAACATATAAAAATGATGAATTAGGAGATTTTCTTATTTCAGCAAATGAATATCTGAGATCTATTGAAGATATAAATATTCCTGATGAAGAAGAAAAAGAGTCTAGTATAGAAGATTTATTATCTGAAGTGGAGGAAACCTCTGATGAATCTAATATTAATCAATCAAACCCTTTGCTAGGCCTTATAAAGACACCTTCTTTTCAAGGTGGCCCAGTATTAGCTAATTTCTCACAAAATGATCAAGAATTAGTTTTTTACTATCTTAATTTACCAGAGGTAAGACAATTATTACCTTCTGCAAATAGGTATATAAAATTTTTATGGGGTAAGGAGGATGAAAATGGCTTAACAAGTCTTTATGCAATTAAAACAAACAGACAGGACACCCCTCCTTTAAGTGGTGGAGTTGTTGTTGATGCTTCTCAAAGCTTTGATGCTGCCAATAATCCAGCTGTTTCAATGCAAATGAATTCTCAAGGCGCAAAAATATGGGAAGTTCTAACTGAAAGAGCTTATAGGCAACAAAGTAATATTGCGATAGTTTTAGATGATGTAGTTTATTCTGCTCCTGGTGTTAGTAGGGGAGCTATATCTGGTGGTAGGTCTGAAATAACTGGAGACTTTGATTTAAATGAAGCTATAGATTTAGCAAATGTTCTTCGAGCTGGAAAACTTCCTGCATCAGCAGATATAATACAATCGGAGGTTGTAGGTCCATCATTAGGTCAAGAAGCAATTGACAGTGGTATTTATTCATTCTTAATAGCATTATCTCTAGTATTAGTTTGGATGATATTTTATTATGGTATTTCAGGAATTTTTGCTGATATAGCCTTAATATTTAATATAGTTTTGATTTTTGGAATTTTAGCTGGTTTAGGTGCAGTTTTAACTCTTCCAGGAATTGCAGGGATAGTTCTTACTATTGGTATATCAGTTGATGCAAATGTTCTAATTTTTGAAAGAATTAGGGAAGAAATCAGAAAAGAGAAAGGTTTAAAACAATCAATATCAGACGGTTTTAATAATGCTCTTTCCTCGATATTAGATGCAAATATAACAACTGGTCTAACAGCTCTAGTTCTATATATATTTGGAACAGGTCCAATAAAAGGTTTTGCTACTACGTTGTTAATTGGTATAGCTACCTCACTTTTTACTGCAATATTTATAACTAGACTACTTGTTGATAATAGAGTTTTTAAAACCGGAAAAATATCATTCTCAACAAAATCTACAAAAAATTTATTTTCAAAGCTTAGTATTAATTTTCTAATAAAAAGAAGAATTTCATATATTCTTTCAAGCATTGTATTATTTATTTCTCTTACTTCACTTTTGACACAAGGACTTAATCAAGGTGTTGATTTTCTTGGTGGAAGATCATATATAGTTAGGTTTGATAAAGAAGTTTCTTCATCTGATATAGAGACAAGTTTAAGCGCATCTTTAGGTAGTGCTGAAGTTAAAACTTTTGGTGCTGCTAATCAGTTAAAAATTACCACTAAGTATAAAGTTGATGAGGAGGGCTTAGAAGTAGATCAGGAAATAAAGCAAATATTATATGAATCATTATCAAATGAATACGTAGAAGAGGTAGCTTATGAAAAATTTACTTTAGGTGAGGATGTAGGTATAATGTCTAGTATCAAGGTTGGTCCAACAATAGCTGATGATATAAAACAAAATTCTGTTATAGCTATTTTTGGATCTTTACTTATAGTCTTTTTCTATATTCTTCTTAGATTTCAAAAATGGCAATTTTCTATTGGAGCTGTATCCGCAGTATTTCATGATGTCCTTGTTGTTCTTGGTATATTTTCATTAACCTATAAGATTATGCCATTTAATATGGAGATTAATCAAGCTTTTATCGCTGCACTTTTAACTGTAATAGGATATTCTTTAAATGATACGGTAGTTGTTTTTGATAGAATTAGGGAATACTTTAAAATACACTCATCTTGGGAAAACCAAAGAACAGTTAATGCTGCTTTAAATAGTACGCTTAGTAGAACTTTAAATACATCATTAACGACATTGATTGTTTTATCTGCAATATTTATTTTTGGAGGAGAATCTATTCGAGGTTTTATGTTTGCTTTGATTATTGGTGTTATAGTTGGAACTTACTCTTCAGTATTTATTGCTACACCTATAATGTTTGATTC
>CAYTIE010000032.1:0-8488 GCA_964437815.1 uncultured Flavobacteriaceae bacterium | reverse complement strand
ATAACCAAAAGTTTCATAAAGTTGGACAGGGTGTCTCGGAAGGGTTTCACCTATATTTTCAAATATAACACCATATGAAGAGTTTGTATATTTTCCAACTATCTCTGAATTAAAAAAGTTACCAATTCTAACAAAAGCACCACCAATAGCAACAGGCATAGTTAGTCGATCAAAAATCCATAAAACACTTTTAAATTTATATTTTCTTTGAAATATAATTAATCCTATTGCAATTCCGATCGCTGCTCCATGGCTTGCTAATCCCCTGAAACCAACAAACTCATATCCATCTATTAAACCAAGTATGGAACCGTTGCTAGATTCTTGAATAGGAAGTAAAATTTCTATAAGATGATTTTGAAAATAACCCCAGTTGTAAAAAAACACCTCACCAAGTCTTGCTCCAAGAAATGTAGATATAACCATGTATAATAGCATAGGATCAAGATATTTATGATCTACTTTTTCTTTTGTGAAAAAGGATTTTACTAATTGATATCCGAGCACAAATGCAATAACAAACATTAGGCTATAGATATAAACAGAGAAACCTCCAATTTCAAAAAGAGTATCGCTAGGGGACCATTTTATTTGGGATAATAACATAATCTAAAAATAGTAAATATTTATGGTACTGGATCATAACCACCTTTAAAAAGAGGGTTGCATTTACTTATTCTTTTTACAGATAGGTAAAAACCTTTTAATAAACCATATTTTTTAAATGCATTAATTGAATATTCTGAACATGTTGGACTATACCTACAATTAGGTCCGATTAATGGTGATATATAAGATTGATAAAACTTGATAATTAAAATAAAAGGGTAGGTTAGTATTCGATTAATCTTTATCATTAATGTCATATCCAATTTTTGATAGTCTATCTCTAATAGAGTCTGAAGTTTTATAGTCTTTATTTACTCTTGCTTCATTTCTTAATTCTAAAATTAAATCTAACAGCAAATCATTATTTTTTGGGCCTGATATTTCGAGATCCAATCCTAGGATATCATTAATAAAAACAGGGAAGATGTTGTTCAATATCTTTATATTCTTTGAGTTGATGCTCTCCTTTTTATCATAAACTCTATTAATTAATTTAATTATTGTAAATAATTCAGCTATTAATTTAGGGGTATTAAAATCATCATTCATACACTTATAGCAATTGTCAATCCAATTTTGTATATCAAAATCACTTTCAGATGAATTATTTTCTTTTAATTTTTTTAATTTTTCTGCTGCTTCAACAATTTTATTGTATCCTTTTTCAGATGCCTTCAAAGCATTCTCACTTAAATCTAATACATTTCTATAATGCGCTTGTAGAAAAAAGAATCTTATAACGTTAGGGGAATATCCATTTTTGAATAGCTTATTTTTTCCAGAGATTAATTCTTTTGGTAGAATATTATTTCCAGTTGATTTTGACATTTTCTTATTGTTAAGGGTAAGCATATTTGTATGCATCCAATAATTAATAGAATCAATATTAGATAATGCATCAGATTGAGCAATTTCACATTCATGGTGAGGAAATTTAAGATCAATCCCTCCTCCATGAATATCAAACTTTTCACCAAGGTATTTATGACTCATAGTTGTACACTCTAAATGCCATCCAGGAAAACCATAACCCCATGGTGAATTCCATTTCATTAAATGTTTAGAGTCTGCTTTTTTCCATAAAGCAAAGTCATAAGGGTTCTTTTTATCTTCTTGCTTTGTTAATGATCTTGTGTTTGAAATAAGTTCATCTATTTCTCTTCCAGATAATTTTCCGTATTTGTGTTTTTTTCTAAATTCTTCTAAATTGAAATAAATAGAACCATTAGATTCATAAGCAAATCCTTTATCAATAATTTTTTTAATAGTCTCTATTTGTTCAATTATATGACCTGATGCTACTGGTTCAATATTAGGAGGTAAGAGATTAAATTCTTTTAGTGTATCTCTAAAATCATTAGTGTATTTGTTTGCAACCTCCATAGGTTCTAAATTTTCAACCTTTGCTTTTTTACTTATTCTATCTTCTCCATTATCTTCAAGATGCCCAACATCTGTAATATTCCTAACATAGCGAACTTTATAGCCTTTATGTAAAAAATATCTGTATATTATATCAAATGAAATAAAAGTTCTACAATTTCCTAAATGAATATTACTGTAGACAGTAGGTCCGCAAACATAGAGTCCTAAATTATTTTTTTTTAATGGTTTAAACTCCTCTTTTTTACCTGATAAGGAATTATATATAATTATTGGCTTTGATAGCATTAAATCTCAGTTTCAAGTTTTATATAATCTAAAAAATCTCTTCTAAATTTAGAGTCTTTAAATTTACCTCCAAATTCTGCAGTTACAGTACTACTAGATTTATCACTAATACCTCTAGAGTTAACGCATAAATGTTTAGCATCTATAACACATGCAACATCATCAGTATTAAGTATCTTTTGCAACTCGTTAACAACTTGAATTGTTAATCTTTCTTGAACCTGGGGTCTTTTAGAGTAATAATTGACTACTCTATTTATCTTTGAAAGCCCTACTACAGTTCCATTTGAAATATATGCAACGTGGGCTAAACCAATAATTGGAAGCAGGTGGTGTTCACATGTCGAGTAAAGTGTAATGTTTTTTTCAACTAGCATCTCGCCATATTTGAACTTGTTTTTAAAAGTTGAAGGGATTGGTTTCTTTTCAGGGTTTAATCCTCCAAAAATTTCATTTACATACATTTTTGCAACTCTTAAAGGAGTCCCTTTTAAACTATCATCTGTTAAGTCCATTCCTAGTATCTCTAGTATATCACGAACCTTTTCTTGTATAACGTTAATTTTTTCATCATCAGAAATCTCAAAAGCATCATCTCTAATAGGATTATCCGAGTTAGAGCTTAGGTGATCTTGATCAATAGAATCTAATTCCCTTTTTAAAATATCATCTAATTTCATAGTAATGATTTGCTAGTCAAAGATAGTCAATATCATCTTAAAAATTATAATGAAATGAAGCAATGATTTTATTCACAGATTTATCTGTTGAATAAAAAGTTGTAAGACCTTTTGGGTATAAATTATTTGTAAAATACGATGACTGTGATACATAACTTATATCAAATTTTGAAGCTCCAAAATTAATTCCATATCCAACTGAAAATCCATTAATCTTATTTTCGTTTAAATTTTCAGGACCTTTATAGTGAAAAACACCAGCTCTTAAGCTATTATTCTTTATTCTATATTCACCACCTAATCTAATTGATTGAGCTGTGCCATATAATTCGTCATCAATTATATAGTTTAACTCATTTAAGTAATTGTCATCATTATCAGGGAACATTGCATTATTGTACTTTGTTATCTCATAGTCAAGGCTAATTAATCCCTTTTGTCCAAAAACTTGACTAAAGCCAATTGTAGATTTAGAAGGAAGTCGAAGTTGATATTTGTCATATATATTAACGGTTTTTGGATCAATACTATATGTTTTTATTTGATTATCACTACTTACTTTAGTCTCAAGAATTTGTTCATTCTCTTCTTCAAAATCTATCCAAGTAGGACTTTGGTAAGATAATCCAATCCTAAAGTTTCTGACTTTTATAATTGTACCTAATTGAACAGAGAATCCAAATCCATTAGAATTATAGTATTCATTAAAATTTACATTTCGAAGTTCAGAGTTGTTAGAATATCCGGATTCATTGAATATTTTTCTTTCTTGGAATTCTATTTCATGAAAATTTAAGTTAGCACCAAGGAATACATGGTTATTATAAGAGCCGCCAATATTCAGACTATGTTTATAATGATTTCCTATCCGCTCAATAGAAATATCCTGGAAAACTTGATTATAAATAGCATTTGTTTTGTAGGTGTTATTTGAATTGTCACTTGAATTAATAACATAACCCTGGTATCCTAGAAAAGCTTGCTGATCCCCAAATCCATAATTTTCTCCGAGGTATTGATATACTGATTGTGTTGTTTCATCAGAATATATTAATAAATCATCACTTGGTACTCCATCTGCATAATAAAGGAAATACCTATCAATACTATTGGAATTATTACCTGAAAAACTAAAGTCATCACTATAACTATAAACATTCTGAAGATTATAAGCAAAACTAAATTTAGCTTTTCCATTTGTGAAAACCCAAACAGCTCCAAGTTGGTTTAATGTCTCTGCTGAACTTTTAGTTTTTGATAAATATCCATTTAAATTATTTTCTATAGTATTGTCATCCAATCCTATTGTTATTCCAAATTCATTATAAGTAAATATACTTGAAGAAGCAGGATTTATTGATATTGCTGACAGGTCACCACCAAGTGAGCTAAAGGCTCCTCCCATTGCATTAAATCTAGCAGTCCCATCATTATAATATGAGCTTACCCTAATAATGTCATCAATTGTTTGTGAATAGCTTAAAGAGAAAATAAAAAATAATAATAATGAAATGTAATTTTTTACTTTCATAAAAAAACAGTTGTTAGATGTTAATCAATTCCACCGCCTCTAGATCCACCTCCAGACGAACTACCTCCAGACGAACCACCCCTAGATCCACCTCCAGATGATCCTCCGCTTGATCTTGAACCAACATTAGAACTACTTCCGCGTGAAAAATTTGATTTTCCATAATTTCCATTATGAGCTCTAGAATTTGAATTACTCATATCTCTTCTTGTAGAGCTGGAATATTGACTTGTATTGTTATACCTTGAGCTATTTATGTATCTAGAATTTGAATTAAGGTTTCTCTGAATTCCTAGAACTCTTCTATGGGTATCTTTTATTGCGCTTAGGTTTGGAACATCATTAGAAGATATATTATATCCTCCTGATCTAGATGAAATTGAAAGTCCAGACATATTTCTAATATTGCTTGAATTCTTTGAAGATGTTTCTGAACCGGAAGTTGTTTTTTCTCCACGTCTTGAAGAAGAATTACTATAGCCTAATCTTGTAGTATTCACATAATCTTTGTCTTTATTATATGCATAACCATTATAGTTATATCCTTCATAATAATATGGATAGAGTCTTAATCTATTCATGTAGGGCAAATAATAATGGCTTTCAGGATATCCATAACCATAACTGTAATATCCGTAAGGTCTATAATAAGGGTTACAATAGTTCCTGCCCCAAAAGTAATTATAAGGATATCCATAACCATAACCACAACCATAGCCGTAACCATATCCATAGCCGTAACCATATCCATAACCGTAACCATACATTCTTGGGTAAAAGTCAACAAATATTTGAATTTGATCAGGCTTATATCCCCATGGCATATTATCAGAATCTTCAGAATCTACAATTCCTGAATCTTCATATTCTTCAATAATCTCATTTGCTAGATCAGAAAAATATTGACCATAGTTATAATTTCTAATAGAAGAAACATAAATTCCATCATCATCATTCCAAGAAGACATTTGATAAGTGTAACACCCTGAGAAAAGTATTAAAAAAGAAAATAAACTTAAGAATTTAAAAAAATGTTTCATCTATTCATAAAATTAAAAATTTTGAAATATAAATGTATTAACTTAGCATTAAATATCTCTATTTATATATAAACAACTTTTATGCCAAAGTTCTATGGGAAATAAGATTACTTCAAGAAAAGAAGATTATTCTAAATGGTATAATGATATAGTTATAAATGCTGATCTGGCTGAAAACTCAGAAGTAAGAGGGTGTATGGTTATTAAACCATATGGGTTTTCTATATGGGAGCTTATGAAAAAAGAGCTAGATCAAATGTTTAAAGACACAGGACATCAAAATGCATATTTTCCATTATTTGTTCCAAAGTCTCTTTTTGAAGCAGAGGAGAAAAATGCTGAAGGTTTTGCTAAAGAATGTGCAATTGTAACTCACTATAGACTAAAAAATGACCCTAAGAAAAAGGGAAAACTTATGGTTGACCCAGAATCAAAGCTTGAAGAGGAATTGATTGTTAGGCCAACCTCAGAAGCTGTTATCTGGAAAACTTATAAAAAATGGATTCAATCTTATAGAGATCTTCCAATTTTAATTAATCAATGGGCTAATGTAGTTAGATGGGAAATGAGAACAAGATTGTTCCTGAGGACTTCTGAATTTTTATGGCAAGAAGGGCACACTGCTCATTCAACTAAACATGAAGCAATCAGTGAGTGTTTCTTGATAAACAATATATACGCTGAATTTGCAGAGAAATTTATGGCTATGCCAGTTTTAAAAGGATCAAAAACAGAAGTAGAGAGGTTTGCCGGTGCTGAGGAAACTCTATGTATAGAAGCTCTTATGCAAGATGGGAAGGCTTTACAAGCAGGAACATCTCACTTTCTAGGGCAAAATTTTGCCAAAGCTTTTGATGTTAAATTTGCAGATAAATCTGGTAAGCTTGATTATGTATGGGCCACATCATGGGGTGTTTCAACAAGATTAATGGGTGCCTTAATTATGACTCATAGTGATGATAAAGGTTTAGTTCTTCCTCCAAATCTAGCCCCAACTCAAGTAGTTATAATCCCAATGATTAAATCTGAAGAATCAAAAAACAAAATTGAAAAATTAATAAAGAAAATTTCCACTGATCTTAAGTCAAATGGAGTTAGGGTAAAAATTGATTCTAGAGAAAATTTTTCATTAGGATATAAGCTTAATGATTATGAATTAAAAGGTGTCCCTTTAAGATTAGTTATTGGTGAAAAAGAGATTGAGAATGATGAATACGAAATATTCTCTAGAGATAATCTAAAGAAATTAAAGTCTAATTATGATAATATATCAAATAATATAATTAAATCATTAGATGATGTTCAGAATAGAATGCTTGCAAAGGCAAAGAAAAGATTGAATGATAATACACACGAAGTTAGTTCATATGATAAGTTTAAAGAGATAATAGAAAATCAAAATGGATTTATTTCTTGTGGATGGGATGGAGATACTAATACAGAAGAATCTATTAAAAAGGAAACAAAGGCAACAATTAGATGTATAGTTGAAAATGTAAAAGATAAAGATCTTAAATGTGTATATTCAGGTAAGCCTGCAAAGCATAAAGTAATATTCGCTAAATCTTATTAAAATATTAAAAATTAATTTAAATTTGCAACCTGTTGGCCCGTTCGTCTATCGGTTAGGACCTCAGGTTTTCATCCTGGAAAGAGGGGTTCGATTCCCCTACGGGCTACAAAATTATAATTATGGCAAATCATAAATCTGCATTAAAAAGAATTCGATCTGACGAAACAAAAAAATCGTTAAATAAGTTACAACACAAAACTGTTAGAAATGCAATTAAGAAATTAAAAGATTCTGAAAGTAAAAAAGATGCTCAAAAACAATTTCCTATTGTTGTTTCTCTTATTGATAAATTATCTAAAAATAATATTATCCATAAAAATAAAGCTGCTAACTTAAAATCTAAGTTAAGTAAGTTAATATAGTTTTTGTAAATTAATCTAGAGTATTAAGAATTCATTGAAATTAAGAATTCCTCATTGTTTTTAGTCTTCTTAAACCTGTCATTTATAAATTCCATTGCTTCAACTGGATTCATATCAGCAAGATACTTTCTCATTATCCACATTCTTTGAATAGTATTTTCATCCAATAATAGGTCATCTCTTCTTGTGCTTGAAGAAACGAGATCAATTGCAGGGAAAATTCTTCTATTTGATATTCTCCTGTCAAGTTGAAGTTCCATATTACCAGTACCTTTAAATTCTTCAAAAATAACTTCATCCATTTTTGAACCTGTTTCTGTTAAAGCAGTTGAGATTATAGATAATGAACCACCTTTCTCTATATTTCTTGCAGCCCCAAAAAATCTTTTTGGTTTATGAAGTGCATTTGCATCTACACCACCACTTAATATTTTACCAGAAGCTGGTTGAACTGTATTATAGGCTCTTGCAAGTCTTGTTATTGAATCTAATAGAATAACAACATCATGGCCACACTCTACCAATCTTTTTGCTTTTTCTAAAACGATATTAGCAACTCTTACATGCCTATCAGCAGGTTCATCAAAAGTTGACGCTACCACTTCACCTTTAACATTTCTTTGCATATCAGTTACCTCTTCTGGCCTTTCGTCAATTAATAAAATGATTTGAAAAACTTCTGGATGGTTTGCAGCAATTGCGTTTGCTATATCTTTAAGTAGCATTGTTTTACCAGTTTTTGGCTGAGAAACAATCATACCTCTTTGTCCTTTTCCTATTGGAGAGAATAAATCAATAATTCTAGTTGATATAGTACTTTCTTTTTCAGAAATATTAAACTTTTCTTCAGGAAAAAGAGGTGTTAAATGTTGAAATGAAACCCTATCTCTTACTTCCTCAGGTCCAAGTCCATTAATTTTACTAATCTTTATTAGCGGAAAATACTTTTCCCCATCTTTTGGAGGTCTAATAGTACCAAGCACAGTATCTCCAGTTTTTAGTCCAAACAATTTAATTTGAGA
>CAYTIE010000031.1:0-10968 GCA_964437815.1 uncultured Flavobacteriaceae bacterium | reverse complement strand
TGGGAAAATTTAATTCCTTTAATTTCAAATTCTATTCATAGTGAAGATCATGATGGATCAAAGGGTTCTTTATTAATCGTTGGTGATCCTAAGCAGTCCATCTATAGGTGGCGTGGAGGTGAGTTTAATCAATTTCTACAGCTAATACATAATCGAAAAAATCCGTTTCATTTGAAAAGAATATTAGATGATAAAGAAGATATCAATTATAGAAGTTGTAAAGAAATAGTTGATTTTAATTCAGAGTTTTTTACTTTTTTATCAAATAATTTAGATTTAGGGGGGATATATGATTCGGAGGATTTAAATTTTAGACAAAAATCACATAAGGACGAAACTGGATATGTTTCAATTGATTTCTCAGATAGCGAATCATTCTTTTTAAAAATAGAGGAACAGATTTTAGATTTATTAAGTCGTGGATACTCTCCTTCAGAAATTGTTATTCTAGTTAGGAAAAATAAACATGCAAAAGAGTTAATAGAGAATATTAATGCTACAGAATTTAATTTTATTTCTAGTGATATACTGCAAATAAACAATTCTGATAAAGTGCAATTTATTATTTCAATTTTTAAATTAAGTTTATATGGAAATGATTATGCTGAGAGAAAAAAAGTGATAAACTATCTATATAGCCAAAATTATTTTGAAAAAAATCATGATAGTTTAAATCAATGCTTTTTTTCTCATCTTTCAAAAATCAAAATAAATGACTTTTTTTTAAAAATTTCAAGTATTGAAAAATTTAACCTAAAACACTTTTTATCTCTTGATATACTTAATGCTGTTAAATACTGCACTTATATTTTTAATCTAGATATCGAAGATCCGTTTATAGTTGCCCTAATTGATAATATATTTGAATTCCTTGATAATAATGATGATTCAATCAAGTCATATCTTATTTATTGGGAAAAAAAATCTGAAAACATAATGTTAAGTATGCCTGATAATGAAAACTCTATAAGTATTTCTACAATTCATAAATCTAAAGGTCTTGAATATCCTGCCGTAATAATCCCTATTTATGATGATAAGTTAGATGAAAATCTTTCTAGAGAACTTATATGGTTATATGAACCTTTTGAAAATTTAAAAGATTTAAAATGGACTTTAATGAGAACATCAAAGAATCTTCGAAATATGGGAGAAAATGCAAAAGAAATATATGATAGAAGTATTCTAAACAATTTAATTGATTCTGTCAATTTACTTTATGTTGCCTTTACTAGAGCTGAAAAAGAACTTTTTGTTATTTCAAATATTTCAAAAAAAGATAACCCTGAAACGAATTCATTTTCTAGTCTAGTTAAAGACTTTTTAGTTTATAAGTCTAGTTCGGATAAATACACAATTGGTGAAAAAATGACTAGGCCTAAAGAAAGTACAACTCAAAATGACTTAAATAATTCAAATAAGAAAATAATTAATGTAAGATCCACATCAAAAAATGTAAATCAGGCAAAATATGTATCTGACACCCTTTCGAAAATTTATGATAAAGATAAATCCGCAAAAGTTTATGTTTTTTTTGCTAATGAAAAGTTACTTAATCTTATTAATATTTACGACTACAATCAGAACTTAAAATTTTCTTCAAATTATCATATTTTAGAGTTAAATTCTTCGGACTACGATTATGTTATCATAACAAATATGAATGAAGGTTTCTTTCCTTTCTCAACTATTAATGAGGGTCTTGTACAAGAATCTGAAAAAATAAAATTTGATAATAAATCACAACAAGAACAGGAAAATCATATTCACGATCTCTTTTATGATTTAATCCATAAAGCAAAAGAAGTCCATTTAATTTATGACTCAGATTTAAGCTCATTAATGAGTGGTGAGGCAAGTAGATTTATTAAACAAATAGAATTTTCTGAATTATATAATTATAATGAAGAGGTGATTAAATCAAAAAAGATTATTAAAAATATTGATTCAGAGATAATTAAAAAAGAGAATTTGATTAATCAAAGGATTGATGATATTTTAAAAAAGGGAATGTCTGCATCAACTTTAAACCTATTTATTAAAAACCCTTACCTATTCTATCAGCAAAAGATTCTTGGTATTAATGATTATGAGGAGTCAAATTATTTAAATTTTAAAGATCAAGGTACACTTTTCCATACAGTAATGGACAAAGTATATTCTCCATATATAAATAAAATTTTTAAAGCTGAACATTTTAATGAAATAATAAAAAAATTAGATACAATTTCAATTGACTCTTATATGGAACTTAATACAAATATCCCTAAAGGAAAAGATTTAATATTTATTGAGGTACTGAAAAGGTGTATCACTAACTTATTGAATTATGAAAGAGCATTAGTTGAAAAAGGCAATAAGATTAAAATTTTGTCACTTGAAAATAAGATGACAGCCATGATAAGAGTTAAAAATAATGTAGATGTTTTATTAACTGGAACTATTGATAGGATTGATACTTTTAATAATAATTTAAGAATCATTGATTATAAATCAGGAAAAATAGATACTAACTATTTAAAGTTTAAAGATTTTGAAATTTTAAAGGATAACCATAAATACTCTAATACGTTGCAACTTTTATTTTATAAACTTTTAGTTTCAAAGAAATATCAAGATATTAATGAGATTGGATTATGTTATTTCAAAAAAAATAAAAATCCTTACGAGTTTATTGAAAATTCAGAAAAAATAGAAGTAAGTGAAATAGAAAATTTAATTAGAGAAATAATAGAATCAATAATAGAGGCAGAAAGTTTTATTGATTCGGGAAATCCTGCATAATAGTTTTAGAAACAACTTTTCCGGAAATTAAAGCAGGGGGAACACCTGGGCCAGGTACAGTTAATTGACCTGTAAAATATAAACCTTTAATTTTTTTACTCCTTAACTTAGGTTTAAATATTGCTGTTTGGGATAATGTATTAGCTAATCCATATGCATTTCCCTTATATGAATTATAATCTGATTTAAATTCGTTTATGCAATATGACTTTTTATATATTATACTATCTTTTATTTTATTTTCAGAATGTTTCTCTATTCTTGTTAGAACTTTTTCTAGATATAACTCTCTAATAGATTCATTATCTTCAAGACCTGGAGCTATTGGTATTAAAATAACAAGACTATCGCAATTTTCAGGGGCAGATTTAACATCGTTAATTGAAGAAACGGTTACATAGAATTGAGGAGCATCAGGCCATTTTTTATCATCATATATTGCGGAAGCGTGTTCATTAAAGTCTACATCAAAGAATAAATTATGATGTTCCATATTTCTAACCTTTTTATTTAATCCAATATAAAATAGAAGAGCTGATGGGGCAAAAACTTTTTTGTCCCAGTAAGATTCACTATAATTTCTTTTATGATAATTCAATAAAGATTCAGTGTGGTGATAATCAGCACCACTAACAACAATGTCGCAGTAGATGTTTTTTCCATTGGCAATTACTCCTTTAACCTTATTGTTTTCTTCTATTATTCCTTCAACATTTTGATTACTTATTAATGTTACCCCATTTTCTTTTGCTAATCTTACCATTGCCTTAACAACAGTATACATTCCATCCTCTGGATACCAAGTCCCTAATTTGAAATCAGCATAATTCATAATATTATAAAAAGCGGGAGTATTTTCAGGTTTTGCTCCAAGGAACAATACAGGAAATTCAAGTATTTTTTTTAATTTTTTATTTTTAAATAATCTTGAAACTTCAGCTTTAATTGTAGTCATAAAATATTTGACTCTTTTTACTGTTTGTAATGTTATTAGTTCAAAAATTGAGAAGCCAGGTTTATATATTATTTCATTCATCGCTATGGAATAATTTATTTCAGCTTCCTTTATAAATTTCTTAAGTTTTGAGGAAGATCCTTCTTCTATATTTTCAAAAGTTTTAAGAATCTTTTCAAACGATCCAGGAATTGATATAGTTTCATTATTATTAAAAAAAATCTTGTATGCAGGGTCTAATCTAATTAATTGATAATAATCTTTAACTTCTTTTCCAAAATCTCTAAAATATTTTTCAAATACATCAGGCATCCAATAAAAAGAAGGTCCAAGATCAAAAATAAAACCATCTGATTTAAGTTGTCTTGCCCTACCACCGAAATCTTCATTTTTTTCAAGAATAGTAACTTGGTAGCCATTTTTAGAAAGGTAAGTAGCTGCTGATAGAGATGAAAAGCCAGAACCTATAACAATTATTTTTTTAGTCATCTTTGCTTTTTATATAATCATAGAACATAAAAATTAAAACTATAATTATTGAGAAGACTACAATAAAAGTCACAAATGATTTACTCATAATTTAAATATTGAATGATAAAAGTATAAAATATCGTAGATTTAAAATGAATATGAAAAACTTTTTAAAATATTTCTTGTTTACATTGTTAATCCTATTTTCTTCGTGTAATCAAAACCAGAACAATGATTTGTTAGAAAAAAATATTGATTCACCTGAAAAATTTGATTTTGAATATACAACTCCAATTAGTTTGTCAGAGGAATTTAAAGAAAACAATGATATATCAAATTGGACTAATTATATTTTAGTTGAATACAATATAATTGTCCTAGCAAATTCAATAGGATCTTTTTTAAATGATGATAATAATGATATTGAAAATCAATTAAATGTTATAGAGAAGTATTTGATGAATTTAAGAAATTCAGAATATCCTAAAATATTCAATACTCCTGAGCTTATTAGTAGATTCAAACTGCTAAATATTCAAATAACAAATACCAAAATTGTATTAAATGAATTTGATAAGTTAACCTTAGTTAAAGAGTTTGATAAAATATTTCAGTACTTCAATAATTGTAATAATATTATAAAATATATAGTTGAAAATAAGTCAATGGTTATTGATTAGACATTTTATTTAATTTTTCAACCTGTTTTATTACTTCATCATCTTCAATCTTTCTAAATAAAACACCTTCAGAATTAATCTGAAAAGAAAAATCTATCTTACTAGTTAAATTATCTAAGTCATTCCAATCTTTTATTTCTTCTAAATTAAGTTGTGATTTAAGTTTTTTTGAAGTAAATGGAAGAAATGGTTCAGACAGAATGGTTATATAGCAAATAATAATATATCCCACATATAAAATTTCTTTAACTTTTTCCGGATCTGACTTCTGTAATTTCCAAGGTTCGCTATCTGCTAAATATTTATTACCAGTTCTAGCAAGATTCATAAGTGACTTTATAGCTTGTCTAAATTTAAATTCGTTTAGAAATTTACCGATTGATTCTGGAACAGTTTTAGTTTCTTCAATAATTTTTTTATTCTTATCATCAATGCTATTAGGATTAGGAATCATACCATCATAGTACTTAATAATTAACGTTAGGACCCTATTGATAAAATTCCCATAAATAGCAACCAATTCACTATTATTTCTCATTTGGAATTCTTTCCAGGTAAAGTCATTATCCTTTGTTTCAGGGGCATTAACAGTTAATACGTATCTTAATACATCTTGCATGTTAGGGAAGTCTTCTAAATACTCATGAAGCCAAACTGCCCAGTTCCTAGAGGTAGAAATCTTATTTCCTTCAAGATTTAGAAATTCATTTGCCGGTACATTAGATGGAAGAATATGGTCCCCTGTCATTTTTAAAATTATTGGAAAAATTATACAGTGGAAGACAATATTATCTTTGCCAATAAAGTGAATGAGTTTAGTACTCTCATCCTTCCAATATTTACTCCAATCTTTATTGTTGTTTTCTGCCCATTCTTTTGTTGATGATATGTATCCTATAGGTGCTTCAAACCATACATAAAGGACTTTACCTTTTTCTCCTTCAATATTAATAGGAATCCCCCAATCTAAATCTCTTGTAACTGCTCTAGGTTTTAAACCATTGTCAATCCAGGATTTAACCTGTCCTATAACATTAGGTTTCCAGTCATCTTTATGTTCTTTTGTTATCCAATCTTTTATGAAATCTTCAAATTCATTTAAGTCTATATACCAATGTTTGGCATCCTTAAGAATAGGTTCAGAGTTTGATATCGTAGATTTTGGATTTTTAAGTTCATCAGTACTTAATGTGCTTCCACAATTTTCACATTGATCACCATAAGCATTTTCTGAATCGCAAATAGGACAAGTACCGATAATATATCTATCAGCTAAAAATTGTTTGGCTTCTGTATCATAATATTGTTTTGTTGTCCTAGATGAAAAGAAATTCTTTTGGTTTAAGTCATTAAACATTTCTATTGAAGTTTTATGATGAATTTCTCTTGATGTTCTTGAATAATTGTCAAATGAAATGCCAAACTTCTTAAAAGAATCTCTAATTAATTTATCATACCTATCAATTAGTTCTTTGGGTGTAATAGATTCATTCCTGGCTTGAAGAGAGATTGCTACACCATGCTCATCACTTCCACAAATGAATGCTACATCATTATTTACTAATCTCTGATATCTTGAAAAGATATCTGCTGGAATATAAACACCTGCTAGATGTCCAATATGAATAGGTCCGTTAGCATAAGGAAGTGCCGCTGTTACTGTGAATGTTTTATTTTCAACTGGCATATAATAATTTGTGTTTATATCAAAACAGAATCCAAGATAAAATATTAAATTAGTAAATGAAACTATTCCATTAATGTTTTTAATTTTTGATACAGAAACTACCGGTCTCCCAAAGAAATGGAACTCTCCATTGACAGATTTTGATAATTGGCCAAGAGCAGTCCAAATTGCTTGGCAGATTAATTCAGAGGACGGTAAATGTATTTCAAATGAAAGCTATATCATATATCCGGAAGGCTATACTATCCCTTATGACTCTCAAAATATTCATGGAATTTCAACCCAACTAGCCAAGAAAATTGGAAAAAATATAGATGAAGTTTTAGAAAAGTTTAATAAGGCTTTAAACAAATCAAAATATATATGTGGTCATAATTTAAATTTTGATCAAAAAATTATTGGCTCGGAATTTTTAAGAATAGATGGAAAGAATCCATTAAAAGACTTTCCAAGAATAGATACTTGTACTGAAGAAACAGCATCTTTATGTAGACTTTCTGGCGGAAGAGGTAGAAAATATAAATTACCCACTTTAACTGAACTCCATATAAAATTATTCGGAAAGGAGTTTGCATCTGCCCATAATGCATCAGCTGATGTTGAAGCAACAGCAATGTGTTTATTTAAACTATTAAAAGAAGATAAAATTCACCCTGATTCATTGGAAGATGATTTAAATATTTATAAAAAATTTAAGGAAATAGATCTTGAACAAGTTTCACCAGAAGGTATTGAACATATAAATTTATCTGAGCAATCAAAAATTTTAAGGGATAAAGAAGATGAAGAAAAAATGTCCAAATCAGATAAAATAGAGGAATCCATATCTCAGACTTCATTTGCTCATCTTCATACTTATAGTCAGTTTTCAATTTTACAATCAACTTCAAAGATTGAAGATCTACTAGAATCAGCAAAAGAATATTCTCATAATGCAGTTGCAATAACAGATAAGTCTAACTTAATGGGAGCATTTCATTTCATTAAACTTATGAAAAACTACAATGACAACTTATCCGATAATGAAAAATACATTAAACCAATCATAGGATGTGAACTTAATATTTGTGAAGATTATAAAGATAAGTCTAGAAGAGATGATGGATATCAAGTTGTATTTATAGCAAAAAATAAAAATGGTTTTAGAAATCTTTCCAAACTAAGCTCAATAGCCCATATAGATGGATTCTATTATGTGCCAAGAATAGATAAAGATATTCTTCTAGAATATAAAGAGGATTTGATTGTATTATCTGGTGGTATAAAAGGGGAAGTGTCATCTAAAATATTAAATCTTGGAGAAGAGATGGCAGAAGATTCGATAAAATGGTGGAAAGATAATTTTAATGAGGACTTTTATCTTGAAATAATGAAACATAGCCAAGAAAATGAAAATTATTTAAATCCAATTATTGTTGATTACTCAAAAAAACATGATGTAAAACTAGTAGCAACTAACAATACATTTTATACTTCAAAGGATGACGCAAATGCTCATGATATTTTATTGTGTGTTAGAGATGGGGAGAAGCAATCTACTCCAATAGGCAGAGGAAGAGGTTTTAGAAATGGTTTGCCAAATCATGAATATTGGTATAAGCCTAAGAATGAAATGTTTGAATTATTCAAAGACCTACCTCAATCTTTAGAATCTATAGAAGAAATAATTAATAAAGTTGAATCATTTGATTTATCAAGAGAGGTTTTACTTCCAGAATTTAAAGTCCCTAAAAAGTTTGTTCAAGAAAATGATTTTGATAGCACAAAAGGTCAAAACCTATATTTAAGAGACCTAGCATATAAAGGAGCTGAAACAAAATATGGGAAATTGAATAAACTATTAAAGGAAAGATTAGATTTTGAACTGGATGTTATACAAAAAACAGGATATCCTGGGTATTTCTTAATTGTGCAAGATTTTATTAATGCTGCAAAAGAGATGGGAGTTTCTGTAGGACCTGGAAGAGGATCTGCAGCAGGATCTGTAGTAGCTTTTTCTTTAGGAATTACAAATATAGATCCAATAAAATACAATCTTCTTTTTGAGAGGTTCCTTAATCCAGATAGAGTAAGCCTCCCAGATATAGATATAGATTTTGATGATGAAGGGAGAAATAAAGTAATTGAATATGTTATTGAAAAATATGGGTCTAATCAAGTTGCACAAATTATAACTTATGGAAGAATGGCGGCAAAATCTTCAATTAGAGATACGGGAAGAGTGTTAGATTTATCTCTTGGAGAGGTAGATAGAATAGCAAAACTAGTTCCAAACCTAAGCTTGAGTGATATCTTTTTCTCAAAAGATTTTGATCTTAAATCCACTTTAAGAACAGATGAATATAGCAGGGTTAGTGAATTAAAACAACTTTACAAATCTGAACAAATATCAAGTAAAACTTTACAACAAGCTACATTACTAGAGGGATCAATTAGAAATATTGGAACTCATGCTTGTGGTGTAATTATTACTCCAAGTGATATATCTGATTTTGTCCCTATTACTAGAGCAAAAGATTCAGATTTTTATGTAACACAATTTGATAATTCCGTGGTTGAAGATGCTGGACTTTTAAAGATGGATTTTTTAGGTTTAAAAACATTGACTATCATTAAGGATACAGTTAAATTGATTAAATATAAATATCAAAAAACATTAGTGCCCGAAGAGTTTCCATTGGATGATAAAAAAACGTATGAGCTTTTTCAAAAAGGTGAAACAGTAGGAATTTTTCAGTATGAATCACTTGGAATGCAGAAATATCTTAAAGATTTAAAACCAACAAATTTTAATGATTTAATAGCAATGAATGCTCTGTATAGACCAGGACCTTTAGAATATATCCCCTCATTTGTTGCTAGAAAAAATGGTAGCGAACCAATTTCATACGATGTCCCAGAAATGGAAGAGTTTCTTAATGAAACATATGGGATTACTGTTTACCAGGAGCAAGTAATGATGCTTTCACAAAAAATCGCAGGCTTCTCAAAGGGTGATGCAGATTTATTAAGAAAAGCTATGGGAAAAAAGATTTTTTCATTAATTGAAAAACTAAAACCAAAATTTATGAAAGGTGGAAATAAGAATGGTTTTAGTGAAGACGTATTAGAAAAAATATGGAAGGATTGGGAAGCATTTGCTTCCTATGCATTTAATAAATCTCATTCAACATGCTATGCATTGATTGGCTATCAAACTGCCTATTTGAAGGCAAATTATCCATCTGAATATATGGCTGCAGTCCTATCTAATAATATGAATGATATTAAACAAGTAACTTTTTTTATGGAGGAATGTAGGAGAATGGGTGTAAAGGTCTTAGGCCCAGATATAAATGAATCATATTATAAGTTTAATGTTAATGATCAAAAAGCAATTAGGTTTGGAATGGGTGCTGTTAAAGGTGTTGGAAGAGGGGCTGTTCAGACAATTATCGAAAATAGGAAAGATGGAGAATATAAATCAATTTTTGATTTTGCTAAAAGAATAAATCTTAGACTTGCAAATAAAACAACTTTTGAAAACCTCATTCTTGCTGGTGGTTTTGATTCTTTTAACCTTAATCGTTCACAATATTTTAATATAGATAATGATGGATATACATTTATTGAAAAAGCTATTAAATATGGTGGAAAATATCAAGAATCTGAAAATTCAGCTCAAATTTCAATGTTTGCAAATAAAACAAATGATGCATATACTAATTTAAATATTCCAGATTGTGAAGAATGGATTAATCTAGAAAAGTTAAGAAGAGAACGAGAAGTAGTTGGAATATATCTATCCTCACATCCTCTTGAAGAATATAAAAGAGAGATTGAGAACTTTACTTCAGCTGATTTAAGCGTATTGGAAGATTTAGAGAGAGTTAAAAATAAAGATTTTTATATTGGAGGAATAATACATGAGGTTGAACATCTTTTTACAAAAAATGGTAATGGATATGCTGTCTTCTCATTTGAGGATTTTAATGATCAATATCAGTTTAGAATTTTTGGAGAGGACTATCTCAAGTATAAACATTTTCTAAAAGAAAATGAAATTCTTAGAATAAGATTGAGTATTAGAGAAGGATGGATAAATAAAGAAACAGGGAAGCCAGGAGAGCCAAGAATCCAATTTTTAAATTTTGAACTTTTAAACGGAATTATTGAGTCCAATGCAAAAAAAATTACATTAAAATTGGATATAAAAAATTTAGAAGAAGACCAGATAAAACTTTTAAGTAAGAATCTTTCAAAATATAAAGGAAAGAATCCACTCTATTTTGATGTTTATGATTCTGAAAAAGAGATTAAGTTATCATTAATTAGTGAAAAGAATAAAGTATCTATTACTAGAGATTTGTTAAAAACACTTGAAGAAAATCAATTGTACTATAAATTAAATT
>CAYTIE010000030.1:1306-11248 GCA_964437815.1 uncultured Flavobacteriaceae bacterium | reverse complement strand
AAAAGTTATACCACTCATCTCTAATTTCCCAATCTTTTTTTAAATGTTTTGTTGATATATGCTTACTATTAATTGTATTGATTTTTGCCTTGGCGGTTCCTATAGGATGATTTTTAAAATATGCTCCTACAAGTCCTCCATACCATTCCCAATCATATTCTGTATCAGTTGCAGAATGTATTCCTACAAAACCTTTTCCACTTCTAATAAATTGTTCCATTACTTGCTGCTGTGCTAAATCAAAAATATCTCCCGTAGTATTTAAAAAGATAATTGAACTAATATTCTCTAGATTTTCCAGTGTTATAATATCAGAGGTGCTTGAAGAGTACACGTTAAATTTATTGCTATCTCCTAATAGTTTAATAAGATCTAAACCAGCATCTATAGATTTATGTACAAAACCCTTTGTTTCAGTTATAACTAGAATAGAGAATTCGTTATCATCTGAACAATTTAAACAGTCCAAATCTTTTTGTGGAAAAAATAAGAAAAATGAAATAAATACTAGTAATAGTCTCATGACATCTATTTTAATGATAAGTTATATAGTGAGGAGACAAGTGTTATAGGGTGCCATTCTTTCGATTCATTACAAAAGATAAGATGCTTCGTACTCTTTGGTTCGTATAGATTTCCTGCTTTAGAGTTTTTAATAATATCTTCCTTTAAAAGACTATTATTTCTATCTGTCATAATCTTATCTGAAAAATAATTTATCATAGTAACAGGGATTTTTTTATACCCTAACTCTTTAAGTGCTGTATACCTATGATGGCCATCAATTATCATATTAGAAGTGCTACAAATAAGTATTGTTGAGATTATTATATACTCATCTTTATACTTTAAATTATTTTTTAAAATTTCTTTTTTATCTATTAAAACTTTTTCATGAGGTATAACTAAATCAACATTAACTTCTTTAATGCCTACAACAATATCTTTATCTACTTTAACGGAATACATAATCTAATAATTTAAAGCATTATACGTCTTCTGCTAATAATATAAACTAAATAAGCAATAATTAACATAAAAACTTCCCAAAGCAAGATATAGTATGGCCACTCTCCTATAACTAAAGGATTAGATACTTCTGGTGGTTGCGCTAGATACATATAATTAGATAAGTTGTTGTCTTGGAGATAATTGATAAGAAAGTTTAAAGGCATAATTATAGCAAGAAGAATATTTAAATTCACCCAAAGCCTAAACCAAGAAAGTCTCGGAAGCTTTAAATCCAAATGTAAATACATAAATATTGGCATCCCTATTAACAAACTATGTGAAACATAGAAATTTAAATAATACCTAATTGAACCATCAAAATGGTTCATCTGAGGAGTTAATATTGCCATAATACCCCCAATTATACCTGTATAGTATACAAATTGAAAAAGCTTTTGCTTATTTTTTATAAAAGGCAAGAAGCAAAGAATTAAAGAAGATATTCCACACAGCTGAAGAGGTAGATTATATTCAACACTCCAAGTTCCACTTATATAATATCCTATATGCTCAGATATAAAATCAATTATCAAAATTACACCCATTATATAGGTTGTCAGTTTCTTTTGATCTTTATTTAAAAACCTAGCTAAGATTAGGGGTATTGATATAACAAGTATTGAAAAAACAGTCCATGTTATCCATTCTTCAGATAAAAATTCAATTACGTATACGGGTATAAGATAATCTTCCATAAGAAAAGATTTTTTCAAATTTATAAAAACTATATCAACTAAGGATTATTTGTCCCTTTTTTAGGATCCATTGTTTAACTTATTTATTTTATGAAAAATTGGACAAGTGTTTCCATGGGCTCCTTTTATATAGCCAGTGCTCATTAGAAATTCTTTAGTTATCTCTCCTCCTGTAAACTTAAAAGTGTTTTTAAAGAGTTTTACCCATTCATCTGTGTTCATTGGTGTTTTTAAATCTAACCATGATTTAAATGATCCATATTCATTTTTAATCTCTAATACTTTATTGGCATTATAAATCACTGCTTTAATCTTTAATTTGTTTCTTATGATACCTTTATCTAAAAGAAGTCTATTAATTTCTCTGTATCCATAATTAGCAATATGATCAATATTATAATTTGAATATGCTGATTTAAAGTTTTCTTGTTTATTTAATATTGTGGTCCATGATAATCCTGCTTGATTAATTTCTAAAATTAACCTTCCAAATAATTCATTATCTGATTCTATTGAAAAACCATATTGAGTATCATGATATATTTTATGAATATTATCAGACTTTAAAGTTGCTACAAACTCACAATAGGAATTAGGTTTAATTAATGACAATTTCTAAATATTTAAAAAAAATCTTTTCAAAGTCATCTTGATTTTCCATATGCGGAAGATGTCCAGAATTTTCTATAAAAAACTCTTTCCTATTTGGAAGCATGTCCTCTAACCTATCTTTAAACTCATCATAGACAACAACATTATCATGTCTTCCCCAAAAAGTATAAACTGGAATTCCAAGAGAGTCTATCTTTTTATGAACCTCATCCAATGAGACTAGATTTTTTGTAGTAGATATCAATGCTTTTGCAAAACCAAAGTGAGTTAACAACTCATCATATTTTTTTGACCAATCAGGAAATTTATCTGGATTAAAAAAATCATTCTTCTGACTTTTAGATAACCCAGGATAGCCTTCAATAAATTTATCAATCTCCTCTTGAGAAACAGATTTGTCTGATAACTCAGTATGTTCAAAAAAACCAGCTGATGCGACATAAAATAATGAGTTTACTTTATTTGGGACTAAATCTGCTATTTTTGAAATTATTCTTCCTCCATTAGATAATCCAACAAGTGCTGCATTTTCAATTCCCCTATACTCCATTAATTCAATTACTTGGTTTGCTCTTAGAAAATCAGTTTGAGGTAAATCAGGATTATCTGAAAAGCCTCTACCATAAAGATCCATCATAATAACCCTATACCCTCTCTCTTTAAGAGAATTAAAGGTAGTCTCCATAATATAAGATGGTATTGAATATCCATGGACTAAGACAACATTACCTAGATCAGAGTCTTGATTAGCTTCTTCGAAATATGTATATCCATCGGACAACTCAACGTATTCGCCATTAGATTTCTTAAGTACTGTATCTCTAAAATCTTCATTTTTAACTACATACTCATAATCATTAACTTCTGATTGACAAGATGTGAATAAAATAGATAACAATAATAGTTTTTTCATAATCAGCAATTTAATAATTTATTACTTTTAATCATTAATAAAATTAAACAATGGCAAGAACACCTTCAAATATGTTACCATTAGGAACAACAGCTCCTAATTTCAGTCTAATTGATGTAACAAATAATTCAACGGCTTCATTAGATAATTTGAAAGGACAGGTTGGAACAATGATAATGTTTATATGTAATCATTGCCCTTTTGTTAAACATGTTAATTCAACGATATCATCTATGGGTCATAAGTATCATGGAAATGAGATTAACTTTATAGCTATTTCCAGTAATGATATAATTAACTACCCAGAAGATAGTCCAGAGTTAATGAGAAGCAATGCAATTGAAAATAATTTCAATTTTCCATATCTATACGATGAATCACAACAGGTTGCAAAAGATTATGATGCAGCATGTACTCCAGACTTCTATTTATTTGACTCAGAATTAAAACTTGTTTACAGAGGGCAACTAGATGATTCTCGTCCAGGAAATGAATTAGAATGTGACGGCGGAGATCTAAAAAATGCCATAAATTGTCTCTTAGAAGGAAAAGATAATAATGAAATTCAAAAGCCAAGTATAGGTTGTAACATTAAATGGAAATGATATATAATGAAAAAAATTTTTTTCCTTTCTATAATTCTCATTTCATGCTCTAATGATAATTCAGAAAATCAACCAATAGGACAAGCAAACCCTGAATTAGGAATAGAAAATATTATCCCCAGTAGTTTAGGCAAAGAGTACTCTAACAATTTTAATCGTTACACAAAAGTTGTAACTCCTAACGGAGGAGAAATACATATTGTTGCACAAAGCAATTTAACCGATGAACAAATTGTTAGGGCCAGAAGTACACTTGAACATTTTCTACAAAATTATCCAGGGTCAAAATACGGAAATGACAAATCTAAATTAGCTAATAAAATGGCTGAAAATGGTGCAATTCTTACTTTACTTAATGGTCAAGATGATGGTAATAATCCTGTTGAAGTTAACGGTCAAGCTTTATTCGAAAACGAAATTCAGGTAGAAGGACACCCTTGGTATATTAATCAGGATTATAATAACCATAGAGATGCGACTTATGAAGAGATTCTCCATTTAGTTCATGATTATGGCATAGGAATAGATGGACACAATTCTTTTCCTGGCGTAATGCCAGAATATCAATCTGAAATAAGACAAGCTCAAAGAAATGCACTCTCAGCAAATTTATGGGGAATAGGTGCTGATAGATGGATTAATGAGTTAATTGATGAGAATAGTTTAACTCAAGAATATCTAGCAGCTCTTATAGATTCTTATTACGGTTTATGGGGCGCATGGACAGATAGTAAAACTCATGGAATGTGGGGAATATATGTAGCAAAAACAAGAAATGAAATTTTAATAGAAGACCCTGTTGGTAGTGAAATAATGAACAATAAATTCTTTCATCCTTATTTAACTTATAATGCTAGAATTGATCCAAATTTTAATGGGACTTTTTCATTAAGATTTGATTCTTCAAAACCTTATACTAATCATTCTCAGTATTTAAAAGATTTAACCCTTTTAGGTAATAATGATATTTTAGTATCTATTAATGAACTTGATAATAATATTAGTGGGAATGAAGGAACTAATACAGTTATATTCACTGGCAATAGTTCAGAATATTTAATCGAGATTTCTGATAACAAAACTTCTGTTACCGATAAAGTTTCTAATAGAGATGGAATTAATATCTTGCAGAGTATAGAAAAATTAAAATTTAATGATCAAATTATTGAATTAAATTAATATGAAAAGAATTGAAGTTGTTGATGCACTTCGCGGATTAGCTATTTTGGCAATAGTTATAATTCATAGTTTAGAGCATTTTATTTATCCTGTTTATCCTGATAAAATGCTGCAGCCTGAGTGGTTAGTTACACTTGATTCTGTAGTATTCAATCTAATTTTTTCGCTTATAGCAGGTAAAGGATATTCAATATTTGCTATTCTATTTGGCTTTACTTTTTATGTTCAATATATGAATCAACAGAATAAGGGGTTTGATTTTAGAGGACGTTTTATGTGGAGACTTCTTATTTTGAGTGTTTTTGCTACTATAAATGCGGCATTCTTCCCAGGTGGTGACGTGCTTTTATTGTTTGCAATTACAGGATTCTCTTTACCATTGATATGCAAAATGAGCAACAAATCAATATTAATATTAGCCATCATTTGTTTTTTACAGCCTTTTGAATTTTTTCACTTTATAAGTAGCCGTTATAGTGAATCATACGCGTTACATGATTTAAATGTTGAAGGTTTATATCAAATTGTTCAAGAAGGGGTTAAAAGTGGTAATTTGAAAATCTTTTTACTTGAAAATATATCAACTGGTCAAAAGGCTAGCTTATTCTGGGCAATAGGTAGTGGACGTTTTGTTCAAACAATTGGGTTTTTCTTACTTGGATTCGTTTTAGGTCGAAAAAACTTGTTTGTTAATTCAACAGAAAACTTTCAATTTTGGATGAAGACACTTATCGTTTCGTCCATAATATTTGGTCTATTGTATCCTTTAAAAGTTGAATGGTATGATAATGTAGATAGTGCAATTATTAAAAGTAGTATTGGTACCGCACTTGATATGTGGCAAAAACTTGCTTTTACATTAGTTATTGTATCCTCATTTGTGATTGCATATTATCGTAGTTCTCTTGAAGCAAAGGTTTCTAAACTTAAAGTGTATGGTAGAATGAGTCTTACAAACTACGTTTCACAATCAATTATTGGTGCATTTATATTTTTCCCAATCGGATTAAATCTTTCTCCTCATCTTGGCTATACAGCTAGTTTACTTGTTGGTATATTAATTTTTATGTTTCAATTGTATCTTAACCAGTTGTGGTTTAAACGTTACAATAAGGGTCCCTTGGAGGAACTATGGTATAAAGCAACTTGGATTGGAAAAAAATAGCTTGAATTTTTCTAAATTGCAGAGTATAGAAAAATTAAAATTTAATGATCAAATTATTGAATTAAATTAATATGAAAAGAATATTGTCGATATTAATTATCCCATTTATATTCTCATCTTGTTATGTCCATAAGGTGTCGTCTGGCAATGGACCTATCCAAGGATACACAAAAAAAGATAAACAACACAATTTTCTTTTTGGGATAATCTCAGAAACATCTCCTATAATTGAAGAAATTAAAAACGAAAAAAATTATGAAGTTGAGATTAAAATAACCCCTAAAGACGGAGTAATAAGTTTTTTAACTTTTGGTCTTTACGTACCAACTACTATTACTGTAAAAAAATAAAGATTTAATTATCTATTTTCCAAAAAGCAATACCCCCTGCTTGCTTTCCAACTTTGGCAGAACTGACAACTTTAAGTTTATCTAAGCTTATTACATCTACAATTCCAGGATCCCCTCCAATACCTTCAAGAGAAACAAAGGCATATTTACTGTCTGGTGAAATTACAATACCATGTGATACACTTCCTGAATTATCTATATTTTTTACAAAACTCAAATCATTTAACATCCAGACACCTGTTTTACCTTCATTTTTTATACTTGCTAATAAATACTTACCATCTGGAGAAATCTCTAGGTTGTAAGGCCCCTTACCAGTTTTTACTCTATCTGTAATTTCCCATTTATCCAAATCAACTTTTAATATCTCATCAGAACCATTACCAGCAACATAAACGTAATCTTTTGTTGGATGAGGTGTCACCCATGTTGGTTTTATTTTTGAATGATGCATTGCATTCCTAAGATTATTATTATTGTCTAAGCTTAATATTCTATTAACCGATAAATCTATCGCATCAATTTCAAAAAGTTCTCCAGACATCATTGCTACAGAATAATGATATTTTCCATCTTTAGAAATTCTCGATCCGTGTGGCATTATCCCTGTTTTTATCTTTGTTATCTCTACCATATACTCAGGATCAACAACAGAAACAGTAGAAGTTTTCATAAGACCATGTAAATTAAAATTTACGACATATAAAAGTCCAGTTTTAGGAGATATTTGCATGGTGGCTGGAAAAAGTCCCAACTCAAGTCTTGATAAAGGCTCATTGTTACCTGTTGAGTATTTTACCAAATAACCGTTTGGACTACCATGAGCTAAAGATAAATACCAATAATTGCCTTGTGGATCGATTGTTATCCCATGCGGACCTTCAATTTCGGTTGGCATAATTCCTACTGTTATACGGTCAGTTTCTTCAATACTTTCACCATCAAATTTCAAAACAGAAACTGTATCATCTGATTCAGAGGCAACGTAGAGACTATATTGCTGAGAGAAGCAAAAATTGAAAGAAAGAATTAAAAGAAGATATCTAATCATGGAAAAATTAATCAATTATTCTTGGACGTGTTAAATATTCATTTACCCTAGAATTATCTGGTTTAATTGGTAAAACCCTAGAAGAACCAATCCCTCCATTATGATCTGAATAGAAAACATGACCCTTATATAGTTGAGCGCCCCAAGTCATTGTAGCATTTGGAATATAACCATTTGGGTTTCCTGTGTTTATATGACCAATCTCCCTTCCTTGTCTAAATAAATCACCCATTAATTCTCCACTAATATCAACTATTCTAACTCCTCCTGTATACATAGCTACATAAAGAATATCATCTTCTATCCAGTAGTTATGTGATCCATGACCTGGTAATTCATACCTTGCTACTTCTACTGGATTATTTAAATCAGAGAAATCTACAAAATGAAGGAATCCTGCAGTTTCATTTGTAGTATAAACATCTATTCCCTGTGGAAATATTTCATCTCCAAGAACAGTATAAAACTTACCTGTTGATTCACTTTTAAATGGAAAAGTCGCATGATGAGCTCCAGATTCATAACTATAATTTGAAATAACCATTGGATTACTTGGTGAACCACCTGCGATTCCATTACCTACATCAACCATATAAACACCATGTTTCCAGTTAGATGTATATGCTATTCCATCCTCAACCCAAACATCATGGATTGCTTGACCCTCCTCTCCTATTTCAAACATTCCTACTTCATAAGGATTTTTTGGATCATCAATATTAATTACATAAAACCTTTGCCCAGCACTTAATGCGTAAACATGATTCTCATAAATGAAGACATTATGCACTCCTCCTGTAAGATTTTTAGTATACTCTGATAATATATTAACTTGAGAAGGATTAGTAACATCTAGTATTAGAATACCATTTTTTCTATTTGAGGCTCCCTCTCTGCTAATAACTGAAATTTTTCCATCTGCTGATACTTTTACATCATTTACTGTTCTAGCATCAACCTTGATGCTGTCAATTCTTTTAAGTTGTCTCGGGTCAGTAACATCCCAGAAATAAGTAGTTCCATCAGCACCCCATGTTCCAGAAACAGCATAATCTCTTCCATCTACTCCTTCAAAAACCCAAAAGTCTGAAGTATGCCTTTCCTGAACACTCCCTGATCCAACATTAATAACTTCTCTCTGAATACCTCTATCGTAAACAATCAAAGGCATCGAAGTTGATCTTTGACCTGCAGTAGCAGTAATCAAATATTTACCTGCAGTTTCTGCAACAAATTTCCCATTTTCATTAATTAATGCAGAAGCGGTATTACTTTTATCAAAAGACTCCCCTGAGTATGAATATATTATTGGTGTATTTGATATTAACTTATTTCTTCTATCATATGCTTTAGCACTATATGTTACTACATCTCCAGTTCTCGCAGTGTTCATATTTGAGGACAAAGACAGCTCCTCTATTGGGTTTTTAATTATATTAAAACTAACAGATGCTTCCACATTATCTAGACTGATAATAAGTTTGGCTTTTCCTGGATTTGTAGCTTTTACATTATTTAAATCATCTATTGTAACAAGGTTATTATCTGATTGTATTTTAATATTTGCATCATACCTTGTAAAACCATAATCATCTGTTATTTTATATGAAAGAGGAACATACGATCCAACGTAAACTTTTTCTGTATTTATGCTAACCGATAGTTCTTTTGCTTTTGCATAGTTAACTGTAACATCAAAGTCTCGACTAAGCCTACTGTCTGTTAACCCAAGACAGAGTGCAATTACTTTATGTTTTCCCGGTTTTTCTCCACGAATAGTTCCTCTTCTTCTGTTAACACTTATTCCATCATCCCAGTTCAAAGCACCATTTTTATTATAGTATATTATGTTTGGACATGTAGCAATTTCTCCATTTTCATATTCTACATAGGTTGAGGGCTCAAAAACTTCTCCAACATCAATTGTTAATCCTTCCAAATTTGACCTAAGAAACATTTCTTGAGAAAACATTGCTGACGAAGTTATTAATATAATGAGCAGTAAAGTATTTTTTAATTTTTTCATATTCTTTTTATTAAGAAAGCTAATTTACCATTTATTTTTTTTTATCCACTTTATGGTTTTCCATATTGCTATGAAAAAAACTACTAAAATCAATATTTTAACATCAATAGAGGTTCCATAATTTATAAAGTCTCTCATAGCATATTACCTTTTAACAAAAAATAAAGTCGAAATAAATAGAAGAAATCCTATACCTAATATTATGTATGGATCTATAAATTGATCTATAATATCTACTATCATTAGTGCAGCTAATGTATTAAAAGCTATTGAAGCACATAGTATAACTATTGGTATTAGTATCTTCATATTACAATTTAAAACTATTTTTTAAA
>CAYTIE010000030.1:0-1206 GCA_964437815.1 uncultured Flavobacteriaceae bacterium | reverse complement strand
AGTATAACTATTGGTATTAGTATCTTCATATTACAATTTAAAACTATTTTTTAAAAAAAAATAAATCAATTTAAAATGAAAAAAATACTACCCCTCCTAATTATATTATTATCAATTAATTCTTGTATTGCGATTAGGTTTCCAGATAAAGTTAATGTTGAAATAAATATTCCTGAGGATGTTGATATTGAAAAAATTGAAATTATGATTGATACATTAAAGGCACAAGCAAAAGATCATAATATTAAACTGGAAGCTTCAATTCAAAAATCAAATAAAAAGAAAAAGAATATTAAGAAGGATAATTAAATTCCTTTTTTATATTAGCACCTTAATATTAAATCAATTTAAAATGAAAAGAATATTTTTACTATTATTAACAACTCTATTTATTGGTTCATTAAATGCTCAAATTGGTCAAGGTAGAATACTTGAAGTAAAGGAGGGTCATATGGCTAAGTTTATGGATGGAGTTGCAAAGAAAACTCAAAAATACAATAGAAGTGAAGGAAGTGCTAAATTCTATACTTTTCAAATTTTAACGGGACCTAATGCAACCGATTTTATCAGAGTAAGATGGATGGAATCAGTTGATGAATTAGATTCAGATCCAAGTCAAGAGGAACTTGATTACTGGAATAAATATGCTAGACCACACTACACTGAGGGTGCAAATAGAATTTGGTCAAGAAATGCTGATTTGTCTCATGTGCCTGAAGGTTCAACAGGAAACCTTAGAAGAGTAATCTACTATAATTATAAAGACTCAGGCGAACAAGACTTTTGGAGATTCAGACAAAGAGTCAAAAAAGCTATGGTTGAATCTGGATATGGTTCAGCAATGAATGTTCTTTGGTGTGGATCTGGATGTAATGGAAATTGGGTTCAAGTAAGGTTCCATCATGATGGATTTGCAGGTCAAACTGCAGATTATGGTGAACCACTTACTGCTATGATTGAGAAATACAACGAACTATATGGTAATGATGCATATGAACAAGATTCTAATTCAGTTGATGAGTCATTAATGCCAGATGGAAGACGAATTCGTCATTTGATGCTAATGCCTGAAATGAGCTCAACTTGGGATTAACATAATTCAATCTTATTATAAAAGACCTCATTTTGGGGTCTTTTTTTTATATTAGCACCTTAATATTAAATCAATTTAAAATGAAAAAAATCAATTTACTATTATTATCAATT
>CAYTIE010000029.1:0-11536 GCA_964437815.1 uncultured Flavobacteriaceae bacterium | reverse complement strand
TCACCTGCATTATGAGGAGGTTTATAATAAACAAAACCATGTTTATCACATATTTGATTAATAATTTTACTCTGCAGAGAGGGTGAGTTACCAGTAATTACAGTCAAATCAACACTTCCTTTAGCAGAATTAATAAGCATAATTTCTTCAACTTTTTCTATCGCCTCATTATGAGTCATTCCATGTAAATCAACTCTCATCTTCAATTTCTTTTTTAATTTGATTAAGCTTTAATAAAGCTTCAATAGGACTTAAACTTTCTATATCTAAATCTTTTATAATTTTTTTTATTTCTTGCATTTTTGGGTCCTCTATATCAAAAAAACTAAGTTGAAAGTCATCTGAACTTTTATCACTTTTTTTAGGAGAGCCATTTTCCCTTTCCATAGTTCCCAATTTTTTAACTGCTGATGATAATACTGTTTTTGGTATCCCAGCCATTTTTGCAACGTGAATTCCAAAACTGTGAGCACTTCCTCCCCTTTCTAATTTTCTTAAAAACACTACATCATCTTTTAGTTCCTTTACTGATACATTAAAGTTTTTTATTCTTTTAAAGTAACTCTCCATCTGATTAAGTTCATGATAGTGAGTAGCAAATAAAACCTTTGGTCTGTCTTTATGTTCATGCAAGTATTCAGCTATAGCCCAAGCTATAGAGATTCCATCATATGTACTTGTTCCCCTTCCTATCTCATCTAATAAAATTAAACTAGATTTTGTTAGATTGTTTAAAATTGAAGCTGTTTCATTCATTTCAACCATGAATGTAGATTCTCCCATAGATATATTGTCACTTGCCCCTACTCTAGTAAATATTCGATCAACTAAACCAAATGTCATTGCCTCTGCTGGCACAAAACTACCAATTTGAGCAAGCAAAGTAAGCAAAGCTGTTTGTCTCAAGATTGCTGATTTACCAGACATATTTGGCCCTGTAATCATAATTATTTGCTGTTTTTTATCTAACAAAACACTATTTGGTACATAAGACTCTCCAAAGGGAGTATTTTTCTGTAATACAGGATGTCTTCCATTTTTTATATGGATTATTTGATTCTTGGAAATTTTTGGACAGGTATAATCAAATCTACTAGCTTCTGTAGAAAAAGAATTCAGCACATCTAATTCTGAAATAAGGTTAGCTATTTCTTTAAGATCAACTAAACTTTTCTGTAGCTTATCTAACAATTCAATATATATTTTATTCTCTAGAACCTTAATTTTCTCTTCTGCAGTTAATATTTTTTCCTCATATGATTTTAGCTCTTCCGTTATATATCTTTCAGCATTAACTAAAGTTTGTTTTCTAATCCACTCTTCTGGAACTTTATCCTTATGAGTGTTTCTAACTTCTATATAATATCCAAATACATTATTAAAAGATATTTTTAATGAAGGTATGTTGGTTTTTTCAGTTTCTCTTTCAAGTATTTGATCCAAATATTCTTTGCCTGACTCATGAATTGATCTAAGCTCATCAAGTTCTTTAGAAAAATTATCAATTATTACATTTCCTTTATTTATTTGAACTGGCGCTTCTTGATTAAGGGTTTTAAATATTAAATCAAAATGTTTTTTAGTTTTAGGAATTCTTTTACCAAAATTTTTTAAATCTTTAGACTTTGAACTCCCTAAAACTTTTTTTATTTCAGAAACCCTCATTAACGAATATCCTAATTGAACTAATTCTCTAGGGTTAACTCTATATGTAGCAATTTTTGTCATTACCCTTTCAATATCTATAAGATGATCAAAATTATACATTAAGTCTTCTGACATATCTTCATCTTTTACTAATGATTTAACTATATCTTGTCTTCTTTTAATCTCTTTCTCTTTAACCAAAGGGAATGCTATCCAATTTTTAATTTTTCTTGAACCCATAGAGGTTATTGTATTATCAATAGTATCAGCCAGATTATATCCTCCTGGTAAATTTGAATTAAATAATTCAAGATTTCTAATTGTAAACCTATCCATCCAAACATAGTCATCAGGGTAAATTTTTTGAATACGATTAATGTGAGATAGTTTGTTATGCTCTGTATCATTTAGATAATGAATTATTACTCCTGCAGCAATTTGACCTAAATCCTGACTAACAATTCCAAAACCCTTTAAGCTTGAAGTATTGAAATGGGTATGCAGTTTATTTTTTGCATAAGATTCCTCAAAAACCCAATCATCTAAAAAGAAAGGGTTATATAAATTACCAAATGACTCTTGAAATATTTTTTTTGATGGTTTTGAAACTAATATTTCTTTTGGAGCATAATTAGTTAATAATTGATCTGCTAATTTAACTGATCCTTCTGCTAAGTAAAAGTCTCCTGTAGAGATATCTATAAAAGAGATTCCACATTTGTCTTTTAAAAAACAGATTGATGCCAAATAGTTATTCTCTTTTTGCTCTAATACTCCATCAGTTAATGCTACTCCAGGAGTTACAATTTCAGTGACTCCTCTTTTAACAATTTTTTTTGCAAGTTTTGGATCTTCTAATTGATCACATATTGCAACTCTGTACCCTGATTTTACAAGTTTTGGCAAATAATTTCCTATTGAATGATGAGGGAACCCAGCTAGTTCTGTTTCACTTGTAGATCCCGCTCCTCTTTTTGTTAAAACGATTCCCAAAACCTTTGATGCTAAAACAGCGTCATCTCCAAAAGTTTCATAAAAGTCTCCTACTCTAAATAATAATATTGCATCTGGATACTTTGATTTAATATCATTGTATTGTTTCATTAAAGGTGTTACTTTTGAAGCTTTTGTCACAATATTTGCATTTCTACTAAAGTAAATATTTTTATTTTTACTTATATGCGTAAATTAAAAAATACTGAGTTAAACAGAAAATCAATTGAAGAATTTAAAAAAGCAGATAAGACTCCTGCTATAGTAGTATTAGACAATATAAGAAGTATTCATAATGTAGGGTCAATATTTAGAAGCTCTGATTCTTTCTTAATTCAAAAGGTATATATCTGTGGGATAACTGCAACTCCTGAAAATCTTAGAATGGAAAAAACTGCTTTAGGGTCAACAGAATCAGTTGATTGGGAGTATATTAAAGAATCCAAAGATTTAATAGAGAAGCTTAAAAAAGATAATATAATCATCGTTTCTGTTGAACAAGCTGATCAATCAATTAATATTCAAGATTTTAATCCAGTCAGTGGATCTACCTATGGTTTTGTATTCGGAAATGAAGTTGATGGGGTTAGAGATGAATTTATTAAGGATTCAAAACATGTACTTGAAATTCCTCAAGTTGGGACAAAGCATTCTCTTAATGTATCTGTAGCAGCTGGAATTGTATTATGGGATTTTTATCAAAAAAGTTTCAATCTTTAATCATAAATTTGCGATTATGAAAAAAAGTCAGATTGTTTTTGCCAATAAAATTTATTTAATTCTTGCAGGATTATTTATAACATCATTAGTAGCGTCAAACTTAATTTTTACAAAAATATTTTACTGGTATCCTTTTGATATTAATATATATGGAGTTAAGCTTTTTGAATTATCAGTTGGAATTTTACCTTACCCTCTTACCTTTTTAATAACTGATTTAATATCAGAAATTTATGGTAAACGAAAAGCTAATCAAGTAGTTACAACTGGGATTTTTGCTTCTATTTTTTCGATATTACTAATATTGATATCTAGTCAAGTCCCTGCAATAGAAGCTTCTCCAATTAATGACGAAATATTTAATCAAGTTTTTTTGAACGCTCCATTAGCAGTACTTGCATCAATGCTTGCATACTTAATTGCGCAGTATATTGATATTAGAATTTATCATTTTTGGAAAAATTTAACTAAAGGAAAATATCTTTGGCTAAGAAATAACTTTTCTACTTTTACATCTCAATTCATAGACACATTTACTATTGTTTCTTTACTAATAATCGTTGATATTATTCCTAGTGAAAAATTTTTAGTTCTTGTAATTTCAGGATTTTTGTTTAAAGTTATTGTAGCAATTTTGGATACTCCGCTTTTATACTTTTTTGTATGGTTATTTAGGAAAAAATTTGCATTAAAAGTTGGGGAAGAATTAAAAATAGATTAGGACTTGGAAGAAAAAATAAGAATAAATAAATTTTTAAGTGAAGTTGGATTCTGCTCTAGAAGAGGTGCTGATAAAGTTATATCACAAGGTCGAGTTTATATTAATGGAAAAATTGCTGTATTGGGTTCAAAGGTTAGCAGGGATGATATAGTAAAAGTTGATGGAGAATTAATAAATAAAATAGAAGATAAAATATATATAGCATTTAATAAACCAGTTGGAATCGAGTGTACTGGAAATCAGAAAGTAAAAAATAACATTATAGATTACATAAATTTTAATAAAAGATTATTTACCATAGGAAGGTTAGATAAAGATAGTGAGGGGCTGATACTTTTAACAAACAATGGAGATATTGTAAATAATGTATTAAGGGCTGAAAACAAAAAAGAGAAGGAATATTTAGTAACATTAAACAAAAAAATTGATAAAGATTTCATTCAAAAAATGAGAAGTGGGGTAAGAATTATGGGTAGGGTAACAAAAAAATGTTTTGTTGAAAAAACTTATGAAAATCAGTTTAAGATAATTCTAACTCAAGGATTAAATAGACAAATTAGAAGAATGTGCAATTCACTGGGATATAGGGTAACAAAACTAAAAAGAATTAGGGTTATGGATATTAAACTTGACACTAAGGTTGGTGAATACAGGTTTCTTGATAAAAATGAGATAAAGCAATTATTTTAACCCAATTTCTACAACATATCCTTCGTTTGACCTAATATTAAATACACTTGAATCCTCAAAAATTAGGTATTGCCCTTTAATTCCAACAAGCCTCGCTTTTATTTGATCAGATTTTTTTAAACTCATAGATTTAACAGTTTTCGGATAATTCAAAACATTATAATTGAATCTATATACCTTATCAACCACTGATTCATATTTTTTTAATTCATCGGATAATCTATCTAAACCATTCTTTTTTTCCTTAACAAGATCTACTTTACTAATTTCATTTGTTAGCATCTTTCTCCAATTAGTTGTATCAGAGTATCCTTCTTTTAATTCAACTTCGGCCAAACCAGCTAAATATCTGTTAGGGAGTTCAAGCAATATAATTGACTCAACAGCACCTTGATCTACCCATCTTGTTATCATATTGCTCTTTCTTGTTACACCAACTTTAAGCCCACTGGTTATTGAAAAGTAAACTATATGAGGTTGTAATTGCATTTCTTTTTCGAATTCAAGATCTCTGTCTTCTTGATCAAGATGAGCTTTACTCAATTCTGGTCTCATAACCCAATCACCAGACTTTGGTGACTCAAAAAAACACTTTTTACAAAACCCATTTGCAAAAATTTCAATATTCCCGCTACATGATAAGCAACAATATCCCTTTTTTGAAATGTGTATCTCCTTACTTATAGCTTGATTCATTAGAATAAAGTTGGATTCAAACTCTAGAATGTATCTAATAGGATCATCATGAATACTTGTCATCTTTTGTAAAACTCCCGAGAACATCATATTTTTATTTATAATAAATATATATAATCCATGCCAATTCCTTTATTCAATTCTGTAGCTTCTTGGTTTTTGAAAAAAAGAATTAATCAAATTGAATTATTCAAAAAATTCCCTAATGAAGTTCAGCAAGAAGTTCTAAGAAAGCTTATGGTGTATAATATTGATACTGAAATTGGAAAAAAATTTGATTTTAAAAGCATTAAAAGCTATAAAGATTTTAGTAACAGAGTAGATTCTGTTTCTTATGAAGATATAAGTGATGATATTGAAAGGGTTAGAAAAGGTGAACAAAACATTTTTTGGAATACTCCTATAAAATGGTTTGCAAAATCAAGTGGAACTACTAATGCAAAAAGCAAATTTATTCCTATAAGCTATGAAAGTCTTGATGATTGCCATTATAAAGCTGGAAAAGATATGTTGTCACTATATTTTAACAATAATGAAAATTCTCAACTTCTCGCTGGGAAATGCCTTAGATTAGGAGGGTCAAGAGAAATATATGAAGACAAAATGAGTTATTACGGTGATTTGTCTGCAATAATGATTGATAATCTTCCATTCTGGGCTGAACTTAGTAGTACGCCAAGTCAAAAAATTTCTCTAATTCCAGAGTGGGAAGAAAAAGTTAAACTAATAATAAAAGAATCATTAAATCAGAAGGTAACAAGTTTTGCTGGAGTTCCCTCTTGGATGATGGTTCTACTTAACAATGTTCTTAAGGAAACCAAAAAAGATAATATCCTTGAAGTATGGGAAAATAGTGAGGTTTATTTTCATGGGGGAGTAAATTTTGAACCCTACAGATCATTATATAAAAAGATGTTTCCGTCAAAAAAATTCAGATATTATGAAATATATAATGCCTCTGAAGGATTTTTTGCAATTCAAGATCAGAATAATTCTTCTGAACTATTACTTATGTTAGATTATGGAATATTTTATGAATTTATACCCATTCATAATACTAATAAAATAATCCCTCTGAGTGAGGTAGAGCTTGATATAAATTATGGAATAGTAATTACTACTAACTCAGGTTTATGGAGATATAAAATAGGCGACACAGTTAGATTTACTTCACTTAATCCTTATAGAATTAAAGTAACAGGAAGAACAAAACATTTCATCAATGCTTTTGGTGAGGAATTAATAATTGAAAATGCAGAAGTTGCATTAGCCAAAGCTGCAGAAAAAAATAATTGTAAAATTAAAGACTATACTGCAGCTCCAATATATATGAGCACAGATAAAACTGGTAGTCATGAGTGGTTAATCGAGTTCTCCGAGGAACCTAAGGATTTGAAGAAATTTACAAAAAATCTTGATGAAAATTTAAAAAAAGTAAATTCGGATTACGAAGCAAAAAGATATAAAGATTCAACAATAAAAATACCTGAAGTTGTTAAAGCAAGGCCAGGTCTATTTTATGATTGGCTCTCTTCAAAAAAGAAACTAGGAGGACAAAATAAAATTCCAAGACTTTCAAATTCTAGAGATTACATAGAGGAATTAAAATCTATAAATTAAGAAACTGCTTTCAAATATGTCATATCTATCATTTGTAACTTTTGATCAGCATAAACTTTAGTTACTTTCAGATCTTTAACTTCGGAATTAGGAAGATTAAACATTGCATCATTTAAAATAGCCTCACATAAATTTCTTAATCCTCTTGCTCCCAAATTATATTCCATTGCTTTATCAACTATATAATCTATAGCAGAGGGCGTAATAGAAAAACTTATACCATCCATTTCAAATAATTTCTCATACTGTTTAATTAAAGCATTATTTGGAACTGTCATTATATCTTTAAGCGCATCCTTTGATAAGGAATTTAAGAAACTCAACACAGGGAGTCTACCTATAATTTCAGGGATAAGACCATATGCCCTAACATCATGAGGATTAATATATCGTAAAACATTGTCCTCTTGTTGTTGAAGTTTATGTTCTTTTGACATTTTATAACCTATAGATTGAAGGTTAAGCCTTGTTTTAACAATCTTTTCAATTCCATCAAAAGCTCCACCAGCAATAAAAAGTATATTAGAGGTATTAAGTTCAATAAATTTTTGATCTGGATGTTTTCTTCCACCCTTTGGAGGTACATTTACAGTAGTTCCTTCTAGAAGTTTTAGTAATGCTTGTTGAACTCCTTCGCCTGAAACATCTCTAGTAATAGAGGGATTATCTCTTTTTCTTGCAATTTTATCAATTTCATCAATAAAGACAATTCCCTTTTCAGCCTTTTTTACATCAAAATCTGCAGCTTGTAATAATTTACTTAAAATACTTTCAACATCTTCACCAACATACCCTGCTTCAGTTAAAACAGTAGCATCAACTATAGCTATAGGAACATTTAATAATTTTGCAATTGTCTGTGCTAGTAATGTCTTACCAGTTCCCGTAGGACCAACTAATAAAACATTACTTTTTTGAATATCTATATCATCTTCTAGTTTATCTTGAAGTATTCTTTTATAATGGTTATAAACAGCAACTGATAATACCTTTTTAGCTTGGTCTTGACCAATAACATATTTATCAAGAAAAAATTTAATTTCTTTAGGAGGCTTTAGATCAAAAGTACTTGTATCTAATTCAATGCTTGATTCATCATCCTTTAATATAAGATCAGCTTGAGAAATACATATGTCACATATATGTGCATCTAAACCTGCAATTAAAAGTTTTGTTTGTGATTTTGTTCTTCCGCAAAAAGAGCATAGAATTTCCTTTTCACTCATACCAAATTAGTTTAGGACTTCATCAACCATTCCATATTTTAATGCTTCATCAGATTTCATCCAGTAGTCTCTATCACTATCAGAAGCAACTTTCTTTAAGCTTTGACCACTATGCTTAGATATAATTTTGTACAATTCATCCTTTAGCTTCAAAATCTCTCTAGCTGTAATTTCAATATCAGCAGCTTGACCTGAAACTCCTCCAAGTGGTTGGTGAATCATTACCCTCGAATGTTTAAGGGCAGATCTTTTACCCTTCTTACCAGCACATAAAAGAATTGCTGACATAGACGCAGCACAGCCAGTACAAATTGTTGCGACATCAGGTTTAATAAATTGCATTGTATCATATATACCAAGACCAGCATAAACTCCTCCTCCAGGAGAATTTATATATAACTGAATGTCTCTTGAAGAATCTGTGCTTTGCAGAAAAAGTAATTGAGCTTGAATAACATTTGCCACACTATCAGTAATAGAAGTTCCTAAAAACATTATTCTATCCATCATAAGTCTTGAAAAAACATCCATTTGAGCAACATTTAATTGCCTTTCCTCGATAATATATGGTGTCATACTACTAATTATCTTTTCATAATATAGAGAGTTAATACCATGATGCTTAGTAGCATACTTTTTAAATTCTTTAGTGTAATCCATTTTTTCTATTTCATTGTATTGGTCCAAAAATAGTCAAATACATAAGTAAATAAAAATATTATGCTAAATTTGCAGCTTATAATTAGTAACCAGGGTCGAGTACCCTAAATATTAATATGTTATGGCAGTAAAAATTAGACTTCAAAGACACGGTAAAAAAGGTCACCCAATATATTGGATAGTAATTGCAGATGGAAGGTCAAAAAGAGATGGAAAATATATTGAAAAAATAGGGTCATATGACCCTAATACCAACCCAGCAACTATAGAATTAGATTTTGATTCTTCAATAAAGTGGTTAGAAAAAGGTGCACAACCAACAAATACAGCAAAGGCAATTCTTTCATATGAAGGTGTTTTGCTTAGAAAGCATTTAAATCTTGGAGTAAAGAAAGGTGCATTTTCAGAAGAAGAAGCAAAGAAAAGGTTTGATGAATGGAAAAAGGAGAAAAGTGCAAAAATTCAGAAAAAAATTGAAGATCTTGCATCAACTCTAGAGTCTAATAAGAAAGAATCTCGTAAAAGAGAAGAAGAGTATAGTAAGAAAAGAGCTGAAGATTCTAAGGCTAAGAAGGAGGCCAAAGCTTCTGAAGAAAGTGCTGCCGCTGAAGGTGCTGAAGAAGCTCCTAAAGAAGAGGCTCCTGCTAAAGAAGAAGCTCCTAAAGAAGAGGCTCCTAAAGAAGAAGTTCCTGCTAAAGAAGAGGCTCCTGCTAAAGAAGAGACTCCTGCTGAAGAAGAAGGTTCTGCTGAAGAAGCTCCTACTGAAGAAAAATAAGCCCATATTTCTAAAACATGGATTTTAGTTATACTAAAATTGGAACCATTACTTCAAAACATGGTTTTAATGGAGGTCTAATACTAAAAGTTTCTAGTAAATATTCTGATTGTCTATCAAAAGTTAATTTTTTATTTATAGAAATAAATAAAAAACATATTCCGTTTAAACTTGATAGCATCAATACCTTTAGGAATAAATCCTACAAAATAAAGTTTAATGAAGTTAGTGATGACTCCTATGCAAATCAGTTAATTTCTAAAAGTGTCTTTATTGAATCTAATGATTATAAAGATGTAAAAAAAGAGACTAGTGTTTATTCAGAAATGATAAATTTTAAAGTATTCAATAACGAAGAAAAGATTGGAGAAATTATTAGTATAAATGAATATCTTCCTCAACCAGTCTTTGAAATTAATTATAAGTCAAAAACTATAATGATACCTATCCATGAAGACCTTATAATAAAAATTGATAAAGAAAATGAGAATATATTTTTAAGAATTCCAGATGGATTATTAGACATCTAATATCATAAATTCATATTTTTGTAAAAAGCTATATATAAATGAAAGACAATTCTTTTACTTCTCCTGATTTCTATAATCTTGATGACCTTCTGACTGAAGAACATAAGTTAATAAGAGAATCAACTCGCTCATGGGTAAATAAGTCGGTTACTCCAATTATAGAAGAGTATGCACAAAAAGCTGAATTTCCTAGTCAATTAATTTCAGGACTTGCAGAGATTGGAGCTTTTGGGCCATATATTCCAACTGAATATGGAGGAGCAGGACTTGATCAAATAAGCTATGGATTGATGATGCAAGAGATTGAAAGAGGTGATAGCGGAATACGTTCAACTGCTTCTGTCCAATCATCACTTGTAATGTATCCAATATGGAAATTTGGGAGTGATGAACAAAAAGAAAAATTTTTACCAAAATTAGCTTCTGGTGAAATGATGGGATGTTTTGGGTTAACAGAACCAGATCACGGATCAGATCCTGGAGGAATGATTACAAATTTTAAAAGTGATGGTGATGATATTATTTTAAATGGTGCCAAAATGTGGATATCGAACTCCCCATTTGCTGATATTGCAATCGTTTGGGCAAAAGATGAGAATAAAAGAATTCATGGACTTATAGTTGAAAGAGGGATGGAGGGTTTTACAACTCCTGAAACACATAATAAATGGTCTTTAAGAGCTTCTTCTACTGGAGAATTAATTTTTGATAATGTTCGTGTTCCTAAAAAAAATATTCTACCTGGAAAGTCTGGACTTGGTGCTCCGCTAATGTGTTTAGATTCTGCCCGATATGGAATTTCATGGGGTGCTATTGGTGCTGCAATGGATTGTTATAATACAGCTTTAAAATATTCATTAGAGAGAGTACAATTTGGTAAACCAATTGCTAGTAAGCAACTGCAACAAAAAAAACTTGCTGAAATGTTGACAGAAATTACAAAAGCACAACTTTTATCCTGGAAACTTGGAAAACTAAAAAATGAAAATAAAGCTTCATCAGCTCAAATATCAATGGCTAAAAGGAATAATGTGGAGATGGCAGTTAAGATAGCAAGAGAAGCAAGACAAATGCTTGGAGGTATGGGAATTTCAGGAGAATTCAGTATTATGAGACATATGATGAACCTAGAATCTGTAATTACTTATGAGGGTACACATGATATTCACTTATTAATCCTTGGAATGGATATCACTGGCCTCAATGCATTCTAGACTAGAAATCAAATACAATTCCAATACCTGGTATTAAACTTCTA
>CAYTIE010000028.1:3953-12527 GCA_964437815.1 uncultured Flavobacteriaceae bacterium | reverse complement strand
TCAACAGGTTTCTCAAAAAATCCTTGAATCTGGTCTGCATGTAGATCCATTGTTATAATTCTTGTTGCACCTGCTGATTCAATTAGTTTAGCTATTAATTTAGCACCTATAGGAACTCTAGGTTTATCTTTTCTATCTTGCCTAGCCCATCCAAAATATGGGATAACAGCTGTTACATGTCTAGCAGAAGCTCTTTTTGCTGCATCAAGCATTAATAGCATTTCCATAAGGTTATCAGAGGATGGGTTAGTAGATCCAATTATAAAAACTCTAGAGCCTCTAACTGATTCTTCAAAAGAGGGTTGAAATTCTCCATCACTATACCTTTGAAATTCAACACTTCCAAGTGATTGACCAAATACTTGCGCAATTTTCTCAGATAGATTTTCACTTTGAGTACAAGAAAATATTTTTACAGGTGTTTCCACTATTAATTAATTGGTTTGCAAATTTATAAATAATTATTGTTCAGTATAATATTAATAAAGATTATTTAGTATAAAGTAATTTATTATTTTTGAGACTTTTAGCTTCGGTGGCGAAATTGGTAGACGCGCTGGATTCAAAATCCAGTTCCCTTGGGAGTGTGGGTTCGATTCCCACCCGAAGTACAAGGCAAAATCGTAATGAATTAATTAGTAGTTTGTATTACTCTTTTGGCATCATATTGGCAACAAAATGAAAAGAAATTGCCAAAAAACCTCATAATTAGCTTCTTATAATCACCCCCGCGGGGTACATTTTAAAATCCATTTTCCTTTTGGGGCTACTACATGATAAATGATATATAGCCTAATGTTTATGACTCTTAATTAAAAAACCCTTGAAATATTAATAACTTTGTTATTAACTAAACTAATAAAATGAAGAAAATTACTAAAAAAGAAAGATTTCAAGAAAATGTTCTTTCTAGGTTTCATGTTTATAATAGTATTTTTCAAACACTTCCCTATGATAGTATTTCAGATACTGGAAATTTACTTCCAATTTTTACTGAATTCTGTAAGTTAGGTTACGAAAAAAAGTTAGATCCAAAAACAATAGTTGAAGGTTTCTTGTCAAAGTATTGCGAAAGTTACTCAGAGGAAGAGAAGATATCTTTAATTTTTAGATTTATTCAATATGTTGAAAGACAGGTTGTCCTTTTTGATGCAATTGAAGATGCATCATTTACAAAAGTTAATAATATGGATGGAGTTGGAACTTTAAGAAATCTCAAAGAATTAGTTGAATCATCAAATAAAACAAAAGAACTAAAAAAATACTTATCATCATTTAAAATAAGACCTGTACTTACAGCACATCCTACTCAATTTTATCCTGGTTCAGTACTAGGTATAATTACTGATCTTGCTAGTTCGATTGAAAAAAATGATTTAACTGAAATAAAAAATATATTATTACAGCTTGGTAAAACACCTTTCTTTAAACAAAAAAAACCATCTCCTTATGATGAGGCAGTAAGTTTATCTTGGTATTTAGAAAATGTATTCTATTACTCAGTAAGCAATATTTTTAAGTATGTGAAAACTAATATTTTTGAAAATAAATATGATCACTATAATCTAATATCAATTGGATTTTGGCCAGGAGGTGATAGAGATGGAAACCCTTATGTAACATCTGAAATTACTTCTAAAACAGCTAAAAAGTTAAGGAGTAACATTATAAAAAATTACTACAGAGATATAAGAGTTTTAAGAAGAAAATTGACTTTCAAAAAAATCGAAGATGTTATTATTGAAATAGAAGACTCGTTATGGATGAGTATTTTTGAAACAAATAAAGAACCCAAGCTTAAATTAGAAAGTTTAAAAGAAAAATTAAACTTTATTAAGGAGACTTTAATAAATGAGCATAAATCTTTATTTCTAAATGAACTTCAAGATCTTATAGATAAGGTTAATATTTTTGGTTATCATTTTGCCACACTGGATATTAGACAAGACTCAGCTATTCATTCAGAAGTGTTTAGTGAGATAATAAATAATTACTTTAAAAAAGAACTTGTTAGTAATTTTGATAGCCTAACTGAAGATAAAAAGATACTAAGCCTATCTAGTCTGAAAGGGACAATAAAATCATCTAAATTTGAAAATGAAATAGCAAAATCCACAATTGAATCTATCGAATTAATTAATAATATTCAAATATCAAATGGTGAAAAAGGATGTCATAGATATATCATAAGTAACACTAACTCTTCATTGAATATTTTTGAACTTTTTACAATTATTAGATTGACATTAGGTAATTATTTTAATATTGATGTTATCCCTCTTTTTGAGTCTGTTTCAGATCTAGATAATGCAAGTCAAATAATGCATAAGGTATATTCTAACAAACTCTACAGGAACCATCTTAATAAAAGAGGTGACACACAGAATATAATGCTTGGTTTTTCTGATGGGACAAAAGATGGAGGTTATCTAACTGCAAATTGGAGTATTTTGAAAGCTAAAGAATCTTTAACAAAAGTTTCTAGAAAATTTGGAATTAAAGTTATATTTTTTGATGGAAGAGGTGGTCCACCTGCTAGAGGAGGAGGAAATACTCACCAATTTTATAGTTCATTAGGAGATTTTATTGAATCCGAAGAAATACAATTAACTGTTCAAGGTCAAACTATTAGTTCAAACTTTGGGACTATTAAATCTTCTCAATATAATATGGAGCAGCTGATTAGCTCTGGAATAAAAAATAGAATATTATCTAACTCAGAGATATTTAATAAAGGAAACAGGAAGACTATTGAGAAGCTATCTTTAATTAGCTACAACTGTTATAAAGACTTTAAGAACCACCCATCATTTATTCCATACTTAGAAAAAATGAGTACAATAAAATATTATTCAAAAACTAATATTGGAAGTAGACCAACAAAAAGAGGAGAAAAAGGAGAAGAATTCAATTTTGATAAGCTAAGGGCTATTCCTTTTGTTGGAAGTTGGAATCAACTTAAACAAAATGTTCCAGGATTTTATGGATTGGGAACTTCAATAAATTACTTCTACAAAAAAAATAATATAAAAGATGTTAGATTGCTATATCAGGAGGTTCCCTTTTTTAGAGCTTTGATATCAAATAGTATGATGAGTTTAACAAAATCATTTTTTGAGCTAACATCATACATGAGTAAAGATGATGAATTTGGTGAATTTTGGAAAATAATTCATGATGAATATACTTTAACAAAAAAGATGTTGCTTGAAATTTCAGACTTTAAAGAACTAATGGAAAATGAACCTGCTAATAAACTTTCAATTGAAACAAGAGAAAATATTGTTATGCCATTAGTAACAATTCAGCAATACGCTCTTCAAATTGTAAAAGAAATTGAATCAGGATATATAAAAGGGTTTAATAAATCAGTATTTGAAAAAATAATTACGAGATCATTATATGGAAATATTAATGCAAGTAGAAACTCTGCTTAACTTTCTCTATACTTAATATTAAATTAATTAAGGAAAAAAATTTTCAAAAATTAATCTTCTGAGGAAATTAATAAAATCTAATAGTATATATTCTCATATTACAAAAAAATTCTCATTAGAATTATTAATATAATAAAAATGAAATTTTTCTTATAGTTTTTTAAAAAATCAATTCTTATAAAAATTAGTTTTGAGTCCTAATAATACTTTAAACCAATATTTATGAAATTTTTTTTTAACAAAATTATAGGTGTTTTTAAAATATCTTTAATAATTCTCTCTTTATTTTTTAACAACTTAATTTATTCTCAAGATTTTGGGGCAGATGTTGTTAGTTCTTATGTTTGGAGAGGTACACAATTTGGTTCAGGAGCTCATGTTCAACCATATATGAGTCTTGGATCTGGAAACTTTGAAGCAGGTGTATGGGGTAGTTTTCCAACATCTGCAGATGGTGGTGGAGATGAACTTGACCTTTATTTAGGTTATGATTTTGGTCCATTTGCTTTAACAATAACAAATTATACTTTTCCAGTTGGAGGAGGTATGTATAGTGATGGTGACGGATTATTTGAAGGCGATTATACAGAAGTAAGCGCATCAACATCAATAATGGGCGTTGACTTATCTGCTGGTTATTTTTCTGATGTAGAAGCTTTATATATTGAGATTGGGTTTAGCGCAGGACCTGTTGATATAGCTGTTGGATATGGTAATGATGAAGCCGATCCTTGGTATGCTAATGGTGGAAGTGGAATTGTAAACATGTCATTTAGTGGTTCAAAAGAGATTAAATTCTCAGATGGATTTTCACTTCCGGTATTTGGATCATTTATATATAACCCAAATGCTGAAGCCGCATTCTTAGTTTTCGGATTTAGTCTTTAATTTAGCATTTATATTAAATTATTATAATCATGAAAAAAATAGAAGCAATCATAAGAAAAGCAAAATTTGATGAAGTAGTTAAAGCTCTTCATGAAATTGAAGTTAACTTTTTTTGTTACTGGGATGTAACTGGAAGAGGTAATGAAAAAATTGGGAAAGTCTATAGAGGAATTTCCTACTCAACAAAGGATATTGAAAGAACCCTTTTATCAATTGTAGTTTCAGATTCATTTGTTGATAAGACAATTAAAACAATAACGGATTCAGGTAAAACTGGTGAAGTTGGTGATGGTAAAATCTTCCTATATAATTGTGAAGAAGCATATAGAATTAGAACTGGTGAAACAGGAAACCAATCATTTAATTAATAAAAAATATGGAATTACTTACAACAAATAACGTATGGATGATGCTCTGTGCAGCATTAGTGTTTTTTATGCATTTAGGATTTTCTTTTTTAGAGATTGGTCTTACTAGACAAAAAAACACGATTAATATACTTTTCAAAAATTTCTTTATCATTACGATGGGACTAATTATGTATTGTCTGATTGGTTTTAACCTTATGTATCCAGGTGAGTTTAATATCATAGGAGGAGGATATTTAGGATTTGCTGGATTTGGACTTGATGCAGCAGCGGCTGCAGATTTAACCTATAACGAAGGTTATACATATTGGACAGATTTCCTTTTCCAGGGGATGTTTGCAGCAACTGCTGGTACAATTGTTTCTGGTGCAGTAGCTGAAAGAATTAAGATTAGCTCATTTATGCTAATCACTTTAATTTATGTATCAATTGTTTATCCTATAGTTGGTTCTTGGCAATGGGGTAGTGGTTTTCTTTCAACTTTAACTGATAATGTAGGGTTTTATGATTTTGCTGGTTCAACTTTAGTTCATTCAGTTGGTGGCTGGGCTGCTTTAATTATTATATATATTCTAGGAGCTAGAAAAGGAAAATATGACAGTGATGGAATCGCACAAGCTATTCCAGGTTCTAACATTCCATTATCAGCTGCTGGAGTACTGATTCTATGGCTAGGTTGGTTTGGATTTAATGGAGGATCAGTATTATCTGCAGATCCTGCAAATACATCTCTTGTATTAGTTACAACTTGTTTAGCTGCTGCTGCAGGTGGTCTTGGTGCTGCATTTTTTTCACGCTTTTTATATAAAAACCTTGACCTTACAATGTTTATGAATGGTGTATTGGGTGGACTTGTTGGAATTACTGCAGGAGCTGATCAAATGTCACCTAATGAAGCAATAATTATTGGTGCAATTGGTGGAATAATTGTTGTACTAGGTGTATCTTTTCTAGATAAAGCAAAACTTGATGATCCCGTTGGCGCGATTCCTGTTCATTTATTTTCAGGTATATGGGGGACTTTAGCAGTGGGTATTTTTGGCGCATCTGCTGGGTTTGATCAATTCATGGTTCAGTTTGCCAGTGTTGGAATCGTTGGATTGTTTTGTGTGATTTGTACTACTATAATAACTCTATTAGTTAAATCAATTGCTGGATTACGAGTTGATGAAAAAGAAGAAATAAAAGGGTTGGATATAGCTGAACATGGAACTGGAGCTTATTCTGACTTTGCTATGAAATAAATAATAATGGTTAAACCCTAATAAATTTTCTACAAAGACTTTTGCGATGGAATAACCATAAACCATTGATTAGGGAGACATTAATGAGAAATAAATTGTTTGTTAAATTTTAATTTCTCCCTAATCATTTTTTAATAATTCAACAAACCAAATGAAGCCAAAAAAACAAGGACTTTATTATCCTGAATTTGAACATGATAATTGTGGAGCTGGTTTTATTTGTAGTCTTAAAGGGGTTAAGACTAATCTAATAATAAGTAATGCTCTTGATATTCTATCTTGTCTTGAACACAGAGGAGCAGTTAGTGCTGATGGAAGAACAGGGGATGGAGCAGGTATATTAATAGAAATTCCTCATTTATTCTTTTCAAAACAATGTGATTTTAAATTACCTGTTGAAACAGAATATGCTGTTGGGATGCTATTCTTACCTCAAAAAAAAACTCAAGCAAATCAATGTATTGATATTTTTCAAGATGAGATAAATAAACAATCTTTAAGAATCTTAGGATGGAGAGATGTGCCAATAGATTCAAAGGTTGTAGGGAGTATAGCTAGTAAAACACAACCGATAGTTAGACAAGTTTTTATTGGAAAAAAAGATAAAAAACAATCTGAAAAAAACTTTAATATTAAGTTGTTTATTTCAAGAAAAATTTCTGAAAATAGAATTTACTCATCTGAACTTACTCAAAAAAAATATTTTTATTTTTCCAGCTTAAGTACAAGAACAATAATCTATAAAGGTTTGTTAATGCCTGAAGATATAAAAAGATTTTATCCGGATCTAATAAACCCTGACCTTGTAACTAAATTAGCTCTAGTTCATCAAAGATTTTCTACAAATACTTTTCCAACCTGGGATTTAGCTCAACCATTTAGATATATGTGTCACAATGGAGAAATTAATACTCTAAAAGGAAATGTGAGTAGAATGACTACAAGAGAAGAGCTCTTAAAGTCAGAATTTATTGATGATGAAGATATGAAAAAAATATTCCCAATAATTCTTTCTGAAAAATCAGATTCAGCTTGTATGGATATGGTACTTGAATTATTATTAATCACAGGTAGATCACTTCCTGAAGCGATGATGATGTTGGTGCCAGAAGCTTGGGAAAAACATAAATCTATGGATGACTCTAAAAAGGCATTTTACAAGTTTAATAGCTGTATTATGGAACCTTGGGATGGCCCTGCTTCTATCCCATTTACTGATGGAACATATATAGGTGCTTTATTAGATAGGAATGGCCTTAGACCATCAAGATATTCAGTTACGAAAGATGGATATGTTATAATGTCTTCTGAAACAGGAGTAGTAGATATAGAAGCAGAAAATATTTTATCTCACGGGAGGTTAGAACCAGGAAAAATGTTTTTAGTAGATATGGAGAAAGGTAGAATAGTAAATGATGAGGAAATTAAATCTTCAATTTCAAGAAAGTTTCCATATAATAAATGGAATAGAGATAATATCCTACCGCTTAGCAAGGTCCCTTATACTGGGAATCAAACACCAGAAGAAATTCTTAATCTTGAAACAAGATTAAAAATATTTGGATATACTCAAGAAGATTTTAAAAAAATAATTATTCCAATGTGCCAAAATGCTAAGGAAGCTATTGGTTCAATGGGAACAGATACTCCATTGGCAGTATTATCAAAAAAACCACAATTATTATATAATTATTTTAAACAACTTTTTGCTCAAGTTACGAACCCTCCACTAGACGGGATTAGAGAGGAAATAATTACTGATACTAGTTTGTCAATTGGTAGTGGATGTAATTTATTTGATTTATCTGAAAAACATGCAATAAATTTAACTATTAACAACCCTATAATCTCAAATGAAGATCTTGATAAAATTAAATACATAGAACATTCAAATTTTAAAGCTGCATCAGTTTTTACTTTATACAACAAAAACAAAGGCCATAACGGTATTGAAGAATCATTAAATAAAATTATATCTGATATTGAAAAACATATAGATAAAGGTGTTAACATTATAATTCTAAGTGATAGGAACACAAGCAAAAAGAATTCTCCAATACCTATGTTATTAGCTTGTTCGTTTGTTCATCATAGCATGATAAGGAAAAATAAAAGATCAAAGTTTGGAATAATTATAGAATCTGCAGAACCTAGAGAACCTCATCACTTCTCAATGCTTTTTGGATATGGTGCAAGTGCCATCAATCCATATTTAGTTAATGAGATTATTTATTACCACCACAAAATGGAATATTTAAAAGGTATCTCTGTAAATAAAGCAATAGTTAATTATAATGCTGCTATAGTAAAAGGTGTCTTGAAAATAATGAATAAAATTGGAATCTCAACTCTTAATTCATATCGTGGTTCTCAAATTTTTGAAGCTTTAGGACTAAAAACGAATTTTGTAAATAAATATTTTAATAACACTCCCTCCCGTATTGAAGGTATTGGTTTATATGTATTGGAGAAAGAAATTTCAGCAAGAATCAATAAAGCATTTAATAAAGAAAATGATTTTTCATCTATTGAAATGGGAGGAGATTATAGGTGGAGAAGATGTGGAGAAACTCATATGTTAAATCCTAAAACTATTTCAAAACTGCAAGAATCTGTTCGAACAGAAAAATATGAAAC
>CAYTIE010000028.1:0-3853 GCA_964437815.1 uncultured Flavobacteriaceae bacterium | reverse complement strand
TCAATTAGATTTTTTAGAAACCAAAATGGAGATCTAAGAAATAGTTCTATTAAACAAGTTGCCTCCGGAAGGTTTGGTGTTAATTCCTATTATTTAACTAATGCAGATGAAATTCAAATAAAAATGGCACAAGGAGCTAAACCAGGTGAAGGTGGGCAATTACCAGGATCAAAAGTTAATCCATTAATTGCAAAGGTTAGAAATTCAACTCCATATGTTGGTTTAATCTCTCCTCCTCCACATCATGACATTTATTCTATAGAAGATTTAGCTCAACTTATTTTTGATTTAAAAAATGCAAATAGAAAAGCAAGAATTAATGTAAAATTAGTTTCTGAGGTTGGAGTTGGAACAATCGCAGCTGGCGTTGCAAAAGCAAAAGCTGATATTATTTTAATCTCTGGATATGATGGTGGAACAGGAGCATCACCTTTAACATCACTTAGGCATGCAGGGTTACCTTGGGAGTTAGGAATAGCAGAGGCTCAACAAACATTAGTTCTAAATAATTTAAGAGGAAGAGTTGTAATTGAGTGTGATGGTCAATTAAAGACTGGACGAGATGTTGCTATAGCATGTCTTTTAGGTGCTGAAGAATTTGGATTTTCTACAGCTCCACTTGTTGCTACTGGATGTATAATGATGAGAGCTTGCCATTTAAATACTTGTCCTGTTGGAATTGCTACCCAAAACCCTCTATTAAGAAAAAATTTTAGTGGTAAACCAGAGCATGTAATTAACTTCATGTATTTCATTGCTGAAGAATTAAGAGAAATTATGGCAAATCTAGGGTTTAGATCAATTGATGAAATGATTGGTAAAAGTGAAAAGCTTTCAATGAAAAAAGGAATTGATAATTATAAATTAAAAGGAATTGATTTATCTAAAATTCTTTATAAGCCACCTGTAGAAAATAATATATCAATAAAGAATAATGAAAAACAAGATCATAAACTAAAAAATCTATTGGATTTTAAAATTTTAAAATCTTCTAAATTATCTATTGAGAAGAAAATAAAAATATCCTTGAATTATGAAATTAAGAATACTGATAGAGCAGTTGGAGCAATAATTAGTAATGAAATATCAAAGATTTATGGTGAAAAAGCATTACCAAAGAATACAATAAATTTAAACTTTAGTGGTTCTGCTGGACAAAGTTTTGGAGCTTTTGCTGTTAAAGGTCTTAAAATGACTATTAACGGTAATACAAATGATTATTTTGGAAAAGGATTGTCTGGTGGTACTTTAATAGTTAGAGTCCCTAAAAATGCAACATTTAAGTCAAATGAAAATATTATTACGGGAAATGTTGCTCTTTATGGAGCGACATCAGGTGAAGCATATATAAATGGAATAGCAGGAGAAAGATTTTGTGTTAGAAATTCTGGTGTTAATGCAGTAGTTGAAGGAATCGGTGATCATGGATGTGAATATATGACTGGCGGAATAGTTGTAATTCTTGGATCAATTGGAAGGAATTTTGCTGCCGGAATGAGTGGAGGAATATCATATATATATAAAGATTCAAATTTTGATAAAAGGAATTTTAATATGGAGATGATTGAGTTTGAAAAAACAGAAAACCATGATATAGAAATATTAAAGAAATTAATTGAAAACCATTATTCAAATACCAACAGCAAAGTTGCTGAAAATATTATTAATGACTGGCAAAAAACTAAAAACATGTTTATTAAAATAATGCCAATAGAGTATAAAGCTGCCTTAGAAAAACTTGCTAAAGAAAAAATAACTCAATTGATTGATTAATTTAATTATGAGAAAATTAAATGGATTTACTGAATACTCAAGATTAAACGAAAATCTTTTTCCAGTAAATAGTCGAATCAAAAATTATAAAGAGTTTACAATAAAACCCAAAACTATTGAATTAAAGAATCAGGCAGCAAGATGTATGGATTGTGGTGTTCCGTTTTGTCATAGCGGATGCCCATTAGGTAACTTAATCCCTGATTTTAATGATTTAGTATTTAACAATAAGTGGAAAGAGGCTATAGATATTCTTCATTCAACTAATAATTTTCCAGAATTTACTGGTAGATTATGTCCTGCTCCATGTGAAGCTGCTTGTGTATTAGGAATTATAGATCTTCCTGTTTCAATTGAAATGATTGAAAAATATATAGTTGAAAAAGGATTTTTAGAAGGATGGATAAAGCCAGTTATTCCAAAAAGAAGAACTGGGAAGAAAATTGTTATAGTTGGTTCTGGTCCAGCAGGACTTGCTGCTGCTCAACAATTAAATACTGTGGGTCATAAAGTAACAGTTTTAGAAAGGGATAATAAAATAGGAGGACTTCTTAGGTATGGTATTCCAGATTTTAAATTAGAAAAAAAAATAATTGACAGAAGGGTTAACTTACTAAAAAAAGAAGGAATTAATTTTAAGTGTAATATAGAAGTAGGTAAAACAATATCTCTAAAAGATCTTGAATCAAGTTATGATATTATACTATTATGCACTGGTTCTAGAGTTAGGAGAAAATTAGAAATAGTAGGAAATAACTTAAAAGGTGTTGAACAAGCTATGGATTTTCTAACTTATAATAATAAATATGTTGATGGTCAAATAGATAGTCTTTCAAATAAGTTTAATGCAAAAGATAAAAATATTATAGTTATAGGTGGTGGTGATACAGGTTCAGATTGCATTGGAACATCAAACAGACACGGGGGAAAGAAAGTAATCAATTTTGAAATTGCAAAAAAACCTCCTTTATCAAGAGATGAAAAAAATCCATGGCCTCATTGGCCTTTTACTTTTAAAACATCAAGCTCACATGAAGAAGGTGTTCATAGGGAGTGGAGTATTCTTACAAAGAGATTTATTGGAGATAAAAATGGAAGACTAGTTGGGCTTGAAACTGTTAATGCAGAGTTTGACAAAAAAACGATGAAATTTAAAGAAATAAAAAATACAAGTAAAGTTTGGGATTGTGATATGGCAATATTAGCATTAGGATTTACAGGTCCAGAACCAAATATTCTACAAAAATTAAATATTGGATTAAACAGTCAAGGAAATATAGCATGTAATAGTAGTTATCAAACGAAAAAAAATAATATTTTTATAGCTGGTGATTGTAAACGTGGTCAATCTTTAATTGTTTGGGCGATTTCTGAAGGAAGAGAGGCAGCATATCATATAGATAAATACCTAATGGGGACCTCAAGTTTACCAACAAAACATATTAAAAAAGATCTTTAATTCCAATAAAAAAGATAATTTTAATTTTCAATAAATTCTTCAAATGAAAGTAATTGAATTTTATCTAAGTCGACTAATTCAATATATTATTAAGACTAATGCCCCGAGGGAATAATCGGGGGTTTTTGCTATTGTATACCAATTATTTAGTATATAATCCATATGAAATTATTTAATTAGTTTTTTAAATTTTAAAGTTGTGTACAATCCTAATACTGAAAAAACTGCAAGTATTAAATAAACGAACTGATAACCTTTTATTCCTGGGAAAGTATCTAACAAATATCCATAAAGTGGGGGTGCAAAGATGTCAGGTGAATAACCAATTATTGAGACAATGCCAATTGCAGTTCCAGAAAGAGCAATGGGAATATGTCCATCATTTAAAATTGAAAAATACAGTCCTCTTATAGCATATGTTCCAACAGCTACAATAATTAATGAAATAATAAATAAGGTATTAACTGAAGAATTAATTATTCCACTTGCAAATAAAATTGATCCTATCAACATAATTACAAATCCATAAAATATATTATTAATATTTCCAGTTTTATCAGAGAACAAACCTACAGATATACAGACAATAGGCCTAAGGTATAGTTGATAAGCTCCAATCTT
>CAYTIE010000027.1:0-12712 GCA_964437815.1 uncultured Flavobacteriaceae bacterium | reverse complement strand
AGTAATTTTGCATTTTTGACAAATAGTAATGAGTGATATTTTAAAAGCTGATCCCAAAAAAAACATTATAATTAAGGGCGCTAAACTTCATAATCTCAAGAATATTAATGCAGTTATTCCGAGGAATAAGTTAACTGTAATAACTGGTTTATCTGGTTCAGGTAAATCTACCCTTGCCTATGACACCCTATATGCAGAAGGACAAAGAAGGTATATCGAGAGTCTATCCTCATACGCAAGACAATTCATGGGAAAATTAAATAAACCTAAAGTAGATTATATAAAAGGTATCTCTCCTGCTATAGCGGTTGAACAAAAAATAAATACTTCCAATCCTAGATCTACTGTTGGAACAAAAACAGAAATTTATGATTACCTAAAGTTGCTTTTTACAAGAATAGGAAAAACTTATTCTCCAATTTCTAATAAAATTGTTAAGAAAGATTCTGTATCTGATATTGTTGATTTTGTTTCAAATTTAGAAATAGATAAAAAAATATTACTTCTATGTCCAGTTAAATCAAAAGACAATGCAACTGGATTAAAAAAGATAGAAATACTTAGAAAACAAGGGTTTGCAAGAATATTTAAATCTGATAAGATATATAACCTCAACGATCAAATAGACTTTGATCTATCTAAGTTCAATCTTGTAATTGACAGGTTAGTAACAAAGAACAATGTTGATTTTAAAAAAAGAATATCTGATTCAATAGAATTAGCATTATACGAAGGGAAAGGGTTTTGTTCAATCTATGAAATAGATTCAAAAAAAATAAATAGTTTTTCAAATAAATTCCAACTAGATAATATTGATTTTATCGAACCTACCTTAAACCTCTTTAGTTTCAATAATCCTTTTGGTGCATGCAAAAACTGTGAGGGATTTGGTGAAACAATTGGAATTGACATGGACTTAGTTATTCCTAATAAATCATTATCTATCCATGATGATGCGATTGCACCTTGGAGGGGTACTGGTCTTCGAAGGTATTACATGAAGCTAATAAATAATGCAGATAAGTTCAGCTTTCCAATTGATAAACCATATGAAGATTTAGATAATAATGAAAAGAAAATTCTATGGACTGGCAATGAGTATTTCACTGGAATTGAAAAGTTCTTTAAAAAACTTGAAAAGAAAAACTATAAAATACAGAACCGTGTATTATTATCCAGATATCGAGGAAAAACATTATGCAACATATGTAATGGGAGTAGACTTAGAAGAGAAGCTTATTATGTAAAAATTCATAACAAGAATTTACCTGATATCCTTGAGATGTCAATAAATGATTTAGAGGAATTTTTTAAAACAATAAAATTAAATAAGATAGACAAAGAGATTTCTAATCGAATTATAAAAGAAATAAAAAATAGAATAGATTATATGTTAAATGTTGGCCTTGGATACTTAAGTCTTAACAGAAAAGCAAATACATTATCAGGGGGTGAGACTCAACGAATCAATCTAGCATCTTCACTTGGAAGTAGTTTGGTTGGATCTACATACATTCTAGATGAGCCATCTATAGGGCTACATAGTAGAGATAACAATAGATTAATCAAAATATTAAAAAACCTTAGAGATATTGGGAACACTGTAATAGTAGTGGAACATGATGAAGAAATAATTTTATCTGCTGACCATATAATTGATATGGGACCAAAAGCAGGTTCGTTTGGTGGTGAAATTGTTGCATCTGGAAGTCTGAATAATATTATAAAAGGCAACTCTCTAACATCCCAATATTTAAATAAAGTTGACACAATTGAATATTCAAAAAAAAGACAAAAGTCAAAATATTTTATTAAAGTAAAGGGAGCTAAGGAAAATAATTTAAAAAATATTAGTTTAAAAATTCCATTAGGATCCCTATCAATGATAACAGGTGTTTCGGGAAGTGGAAAGAGTACTCTAGTTAAGAAAATAATATATCCTGCCCTATTAAATTACTTTAAAGATTACTCACAAAAACCTGGAGATTTTGATCATATTTCTGGTGATTTAAGTAAAATTAAATCAGTAAAGTTTATTGATCAGAATCCAATTGGTAGATCATCAAGATCTAATCCAATTACATATCTTAAAGTTTATGATGATATAAGAAATTTATACTCAAAGCAACTACTAGCTATAAAAAGAGAATTTAAACCTAAGGTTTTTTCATTTAATACTGATGGTGGAAGATGCGATGAATGTAAAGGAGAGGGTAAGATAAAAATTGAGATGCAATTTATGGCTGATGTAGAATTAGAATGTGAAACATGTAATGGAAAAAGATTTAAGGATGAAGTATTAGATATAAAGTACAATGGGATAAGCATTGACATGCTTCTTAACATGACAGTAGATGATGCAATTTCATTATTTAGAAGATATAATCAGAATAGAATTGTCAATAAGTTAATTCCCCTTCAATCAGTTGGACTTGGTTATGTGTCTCTTGGTCAATCCTCAAATACTTTATCTGGAGGAGAGGCTCAAAGAATTAAACTAGCTTCATTTATTGCAAAGGGAGAGCAAATAGAAAAAACGTTTTTCATTTTTGATGAACCTACAACTGGTTTACATTTTCATGATATTAAAAAATTGCTATCCACTTTTGAAAAACTAAAACGAATGGGGCATAGTTTATTAGTGATAGAGCATAATCTTGAAATGATAAAATGTGCTGATTATATTATTGACTTAGGGCCTGAAGGCGGGAATCAGGGTGGAGAGGTCATTGCTAAAGGAACACCTGAAGAGATAATCAAATCTAAAAAATCTTATACTGGCAAATATTTAAGTAGTAAAGTCTAATTACCAATTCTTATTAAACTTATCAATAAAGATGTTTACATCATCACTTAATTTAAAGATATAAGCAGCAAGTGTATATAATGTTAAAATTAGAGTTGATTTTATAGCAATTGATATTACTGGATCAAAAGTTAGATTTAGATTATAAAAAATTATATAAATAAATGTTGTAAGAATAACAATTTTAAGCGTGTCATAACTATATGGATGTATTTTAAATTTAAGATTAACCAAATATAGCTTCAAAGAATTCATTATTAAAATAACAAGAAAAGTTGCATATGCAGCTCCAATAATACCATAATCTTGAATTAAGTAAAGATTTAACACAACTGCCAATACTGATGAAATTATTGAAAACCAGAATATATAATAGTAATACTTTGAATTACTGATTATATTATTTATACAACCTATAGACATAGAATATAACTTAGCAAATGAAACAATAATTACAATTGGAATCCCTTTACTATATCCTTCTTGATTAAGCATGTCATAAAAGTCATTTATATTTAGATTAATTATTAAAAAAAACAGACTAGAGACTAAAACTAGATTGGTAGAGCTTTTCTTTAAAAGATATTTTAATTTCTTTTTGTTGTTTTTGTTAATAACCTCAGCTACAATAGGGCTTAAAATTTGAAACATTGCTCTTCCTGGAATTTCAATTACTGCTGCTATAAATATAGCTACAGAGTAGTAGGCAACATTTTCAACTGTAAGTATAGATGAAAGCATAGATTTGTCTATATCTAATATTATACTTGAAGCAGCACCTGATAAAAGAATTAAGAATGAGTATCTAAAAATTTCTTTAAAGTCATTTTTAAAATAAAAACTAACCTTAGGTTTATTGATAATAAATGAATAGACCATTACTATTAAAAGCCTTAAATAATAACCATAAATTAAAAAAAGGATGAAATTCTCAAAATCTAAGTAATCCAGTGTATAGAGTATTAAAAGAGATGTAACCAGAAGTCTTGGATATAACTCTTTTAAAAAATTACCAAATACTGATTTCAACTTAACCCTAACCCATGAATAGAATATTTCAAAAAATGATGTTGAGACTGCAATAAATAGAATAACATATGCATATTGTGAAAAAGCATTTTCAGTTTGAAATAGAAGAACTTTAATGTGATCGTAATAAAAATAAAATAGAGGAATAACAATTGTTGTAATTATAAAAGGTATTATCAATGACAGGGTTAAAACAGCATTTTTTTCTTTTTTTGATTTATACCTTGAATAGAATCTTATTACTGCATGTTGTGTGCCAAATGATAGAAATGGCTGAATTATATTGGAAATCGCAAGAAGAGCTATAACCAGACCTTGTAGCTTACTTCCTAAAAATGTTGGGTATAAGTAAAGTGTATTAACTGCTCCTATTAAAAATGCAACACCTATAGTAATTAAATTAAAAAATGATTGTTTAACAACTATACTCATCTTTTATTGTTTTTATATAACATATAACCTATAAAACTAAAGGTAAGTAATATTGAAATTAATCGAACATTAATTCCCAACTTTACAATTTCAGGTTCAAAATAAAAATCTATTTTATGCTTACCTTCAGGGACAACCATTCCTCTAAGGATATAATTAACGTCAAAGTATTCACTTAACTTGTCATCTAGATATACATTCCAACCTTTTGGATAATATATTTCTGAAAAAATCAATAGCTGAGGACTCTCTGCATTATACTTATATGTTATGTGGTTACTTGAATTTCTATTAAAATAAATCTCTAATAAATCATTGGAATTGAATTGATTTAAATTATTAGATCTATAGCTATCATTGAAAGTTATTGCATGTTTATTAATATCTATCTTAATGAGGTTATCAAGTATTTTATCTGCACTATCCACCAAAGATATAGAATCGACTGCCCATACATTTCCAAGCACATCTTCGTTAGTAAAAAGATCTTTTCCAGTCTCTGTATCAGATAGGACATACTTAGCATTAAGCATATTAAGCAGATTTAGATCCTTATTATGAAATCTAAAATAGTCATATGTTTCTTGATATCTTCTAAGTTTAGCTGCATGATATCCACCAATTGAATTATGGAAAAAAGAAGTATTTGCTCCATTTAGACCTTGAGAGGCATTGTATACTCTATAATCTGACTTATCATTTAAAATCTCTAAATCTACCTGACTTTTTGTTATATATTCTGTATCCAAGTCAATAAAAAGATCTTTGTCTATATATCTGCTATTTACTGAGCTAAGGTCATAAAATACTAATAGGAATATAGAAATAACTGCAATATTACTCCCTAATAAAGTTCTAAATCTTAAAATACAATAAACTACAACTGTAAAAATCAAAGCTCTTATAATATCAGCTGAGTACATACCTGCTCTTTCATAAACTATTTGGCTAACTATTTGTTCACCAAATATCGATTTGTAATATTCATCATTTGGTCCTATAAATGAAATTGAGGATTTAATTAAAAGAAGTACTATAAGAGGAATTACAACAATAAGAAGGGTTTTATTTAGATGTTTAAGTTTCCCTTCTTTTATATAGTTATAAAGACCTATAGATGCTAATAGAGGAATTGCAAACTCAAGAATAACTTGAATTGATGAAACGGCTCTAAACTTATTATACATTGGAAAATTATCAATAAAAAAGTCAGTAAGTAAAGGGAAATTCTTCCCCCATGATAGGGTTAGTGAAAGTATTATACATGATACAAGCCAGATCTTTGTAGGCCCTCTTACCATAAAAAGTGACAGGATAAACAGAAAAAAAACTGTAATACCAATATACACAGGAGCTTCTAATATTGGTTGATCTCCCCAATATGTTGGAACTGCTTTCACAAAACTTGAGGCTTGATCTTTTGGTATATTATTATCCACCAAAAACTTATATAGGTTTGTATCTTCTCCAATATTTTCAGTTGATGCGCCTCCTTGAATTCTTGGTATTATTGTATTTAAACTTTCAAAAACTCCAAAACTATATTGAGTTATGTAATCATAATTAAGACCAGAAGTTTTTTCTTTTTCTGATCCATTAGGGTTAAGCTTTAGCTCACTTGATGATCTAGTACTAAATTTAGAATATTCATAAGTAGATAAAATATTTGGTGCATTTAAACCAAGTGCAAGAATTCCAGCTAGAAAAAATGGAGAAATACTTTTTATGAAGGATCTTACTTCTCCCCTTTTATATGAATCAAACAAATAAACTACAATAAATAAACCTATTATAAATAACAAATAATAAGTCATTTGATAGTGATTCGCTCTTATTTGTAGAGATATTGCCAAAAGACTGAGAATAAAACCTAAAATTTTCTTATTGTTTTTCAATAATATGAGTCCTGCAATTACTATAGGTATATATGAAATTGCAAGAGCTTTAGTGTTGTGACCTACTTGAAGTATTATTAATAAATATGTTGAAAAGGCAAAAGCAACTGATCCTATTATAGATATTCTCCAAGGGACCTTAAATACTAAAAGAAGTAGATACATTGAAATCAAGTAAAGAAACAGTGTATGAGCAGGTCTAGGAATAAATCTAAATAAGTAATGAATAGGGGCTAAAATATCATAAGGGTATTTTGCCCCAAGTTGATAAGTTGGCATTCCTCCAAAGGCATTATCTATCCAATATATCTCTTTATCAAACTTTTCTCTATTTTCTTTTATTTCTCTTGACATGCCTTCATATTGCGCAATATCTGATTGAAATAGTTTTTTCCCTTGTAAAAGAGGATGGTAGAATAAGACCGATGCAATTATGAATCCAATAGTAACATATATATGGATTCTTAAATCTTTAGATAGTAATTTATTAATCAATATCTTCATAGTCTATATACTCACCATATTTTTCATTACTTTTTTTAGATTTTGAATTTGATGATTTTGTTTTAAAATCTGATTTTCTTTGCTGTTTATTTATTAAATCTGTGAAGACTAATCTAATTAAGAAAGGTAATACATATCTTAAAACAAGATATATTGTCAGAAATATTAATAAAAACTTCATGAATTAACCTTTATCAAATTTAATGAAATTTAGCATCATACTATGATTCAATAAATTTAAATGTTAATCCAGCTTTAGCTTGAAGTCTATCAAGAATTTGATCTCCCATTGCAATTGATGGAGTTATAACACCATATGTGTCTTTTAGAGAGTCTTTTGATAAGCAAATTGCGCTTTCTGCAAGCATCTTAGAGGTTGACCCATACCCAGGATCACGATCTCCAGTTACCCTAACTAGTGCCCTACTCTTATCATTATACCTTATATAAAACCTCATACTGAAATAACCATTTTCTCTTTCATTTTCATTTGGACCTTGTCCTGGTTTTGGAGTAAAATAATTAATAATTCTTTTTAAAAGTGATCCAGGTTTTGCAGTCAAAAAAAATAGAGGCAAAACAGACATAATTGCTTTAGTTCTTCCTTTAAAACCATCACCAGTCATTACTGATTCATCATATGTGAAATTTTTTCCATAGGAATAATTACTTAGTGCATTACTTCTTCTAACAATTTTAGTGTTTATTCCTGCCATCATAAATGGAGCTATCCAACTTTTAGAATCTTCATCATATTTAACTTTGTTAAGATCTCTTTTATCTGGACCTGTTCTTTGACCCTCTGGATTTAATCCATAAGGATTTGTTAGTATTTTTCTTACATGACTATCTTTAGAAGCCTCTGTAATAATATTATTCATACTTGCATATGTTCCACCACTTAAGCTACCTTTAAAACCAGATAATCTCATGCTAATATTATCTAATTTTATATTTACATCGGGTAAATTTTTATGAATAAAATAAACACCAATATCAGAAGGTATTGAATCAAATCCACAGCTATTAACAATTCTTATTTTTTTATTTTTTGCTTCTTGATGATAGGTGTCAACAATTTTTCTAATCCATTGAGCTTCTCCAGCTAAATCACAATAATGGGTATTTGTTTTAATACATGATTTAACTAATAATGAACCATATTTTGAGTAAGGACCAACGGTACTGCATATTACTTTTGTTTTTTGAGTCATTTTAGTGAGACTCATTTCATCGAAGCTATCTGCAATGATTATAGGAATATTTTCATCGGCAATCTTATCTCTAACGTTTATTAGCTTTTTTTTATCTCTTCCTGCAATTGCCCAACTCAATTTTTCGGAACTATAATTTTTATATATATATTCTGCAACAAGTCTTCCTGTAAAACCAGTTGCACCCCATATTATAATATCAAACTCTTTTGACATAAACTCTTAGATTATAATTAATCATCTTCTGTTGTTATGAAATTGAGATAGCTGTAGTGATCTTTAATTAGATCTCTTGAACTTGATCTTGATTTCCTCTCTGAAAATTTATTAATTCTCCTTTTTATTGATAGTGCCTTTGACTTTATAACACCTTCTAAATCTTTTTCTTCAATTAAAGAATTCATTTTATTAGTAAAAGTAATTTGAAGATTTCTTGAGAATTGATCTGTAGGAGAAATATTATCAATTATAGATTCAAATAAAATATCCATTAGATTTTGAAATTCTAACGCATTTCCTTCTATTGTTTTACTAGCTGATAATATCTTATTTAGCCTATTAGTTGACAAAAGAGAATTTATTGCACGTTCTTGTATTTTCTCAATCTTATATAGACCATCTAAATTATTTATTTGAGAAATTATTTTTTTATTTCTAAGCCAATTAGGAGTTTTCCAAAGCTCTTTATCTAGAAAACTTAATGCTTTTATTTGATATGATTTATCAACATTAACATAAGTAAAAACATCGTCTTGATTTGTATTGTGAAGAGTTTGGTTAATACCACCTACTATTCCTATAACATGAAAAATATATCTTGAGTATACCCCTAATAATTCACCATATATCTCATCTAGATCAGTGTAATCTTTATCTGGTTCATAAATCCAATCCATAAAATTGTTAGCTACAATTTTTAAATTTTTTAAACCATATGCGCTTGCTTTAATAGGATCGTCTCCAATATTCTCAGTTTGAGAATTTGGATCTCCCCAAGATGATCCAAACATATAAATTGGGTTTAAGCTTTTTTTATCAACATATTCAGTCAAAATCTCTTTTTCTTCTAAAATATTTTTTCCAGGGAAATGTCTGTAGCCCCATTCAATTGAATAATCATCATATGGACCAAGTTGTCGAACAAATCTTATATTCTTATCTCCAGGCTGAGCAATATAATTATACCTAGCATAATCCATAATTGTTGCAGCTATTCCCATTTTTTGAGTAAATTTTCCAGATCTAAGAGAATCCACAGGGTAAGCACTGCTAGCTTTCATATTGTGAGGTAACCCAAGAGCATGTCCTATTTCATGAGATATAACCATTCTCATCATTTCTCCAATGTCTTCATCAGGAGTATTTAATGTTCTAGCTTTTGGATTTGCAGCACCTGTTTCAAGCAGATAACGATTTCTATAAGATCTCAAATGATTATGATACCATATTATATCACTCTCTAATATTTCTCCTGTTCTTGGATCAGAAACACTAGGTCCTGTAGCATTTCTTGTTGTAGATGCTACATATCTAACTGTAGAGTATCTTATATCTTCAGGGCTAAAATCAGGATCCTCTTCAATACTAGGAGGATCTTTAGCAACAATAGCATTTTTAAAACCTGCTTTTTCGAAAACAGAATTCCAATCTTCTATACCCATTTTAAAATACGGACGCCACTTAATTGGAGTTGCAGGATCAAGATAATAGACTATTTGTTTTTTTGGTTCAACCAATTCTCCATTTAAATAAGCTTCTTCATTTTTTGGTTCTAACCTCCACCTCCTAATTAATTTAAAATTATCTGACTTAAGGGCTTCAGAGCTATAATCAATTTTATTAACAGTAAACCACCCTACCCTTTGATCATAGTATCTTATTTTCATTTTATCCTGTGGCAAAAGAATAAATGAGTGATTAACTTGAAAACTAAATGTATTTGTTCTATTTTCTCTTGGAGGTTTTTTCGTATCAAATGTTAATGTGTTTAAAATTTCAATATTCTCAGGAAAGCTTCTAGCTGAGTCAATACTACTTCTCTTTTTATCTACATTCCCTATCTTATATTGTTCTTTAATTCTTGAATTTATTATATTAAATCCTGGAGAGTCACTTAAAAAATAATTAGAAACATCAATTAAAAATGAATCAGTTTCCTTGTTTTTAATTTCAAAGCTTGCAAGTATTGGAGGAAAATTATTTTCGATTACACTTTGATTAATTGGATCCTCTTGGTTAGCAATGTTATTAAAAGATAACTGTCTTATATTTATTCTATTATTCTTCTTTTCGAATTCTATGACCTGTTCAGATGTTTTTGATCCTGCATTAATATAGGCCGAATATCCTGAAGGGATTTGCGAAAGTCTTGTTACAACAAGTATTTCTATATTTAAAAGATCTTTGTTAACCTCAAAATATATTTTGTTATTATTTGTATATGCATTTATAACCCCTTCAGTTAATTTCATATCCTTTGTAAGGGAATCAATTGGTTTATTATTTTTTTGAGCACTAAGAGAAGAAACTAAAAGTAAAGCTGTTAGAATTGAAATTAAATTTTTCATTTTAAATTTTTATTTACTAAATATATAATTTTATTTATTGGTAAATTGCCATGCAAAATTATTATGAGCTCTGATATTAAAATAAAAGAAATTGAATCTAAAGAGGATTTAAAGAAATTTATAATGTTTCCTTTTGACCTTTATAAGGATTCCAAGTACTGGGTGGCTCCCATTATCAAAGAAGAATTAGAGATTCTTGACAAAGAAATAAATCCTGTTTTTAAGCATGCTAACGCTTATTATTTCTTAGCATATATTAATGGAAAGATAGTTGGAAGAATCGCAGCTCTTATTAACTGGATTGAGGTTAATCAAATTAAGAAAAAGAAAGTAAGGTTTGGTTGGTTTGATTTTATTGATGATAAAAATGTTTCTAAAGCACTTTTAGAAAAAGTCATAGAAATTGGAAAAAATAATAATCTAGAATTAATAGAAGGGCCTGTAGGTTTTTCTAATATGGATAAAGCTGGAATGCTTATTAAAGGTTTTGAAAAGAAAAACACCATGATTACTTTATATAATTATTCTTATTATCATGATCATATGAGAGCTCATGGATACAACAAGCTTGCAGAATGGGTTGAATATGAGCTAAAAATTGCTGATTATGAAAATGCATCAGATAAAATCAAAAAGTTTTCAGATATAATATTAAAGAGATATAATCTTAAGAAACTAAATTTTACATCTACAAAACAAATTGAACCATATGTAGATGAAATGTTTAGCTTACTTGGAGTAACATATGAGAGTCTTCAAACATTTGTTCCTATTCAAGATTATCAAATAAAGTATTATAAGGATAAATACTTGAAATATATAAATCCAGGGTTTATAAAGTGCGTTACAGATCAAGATGATAACCTTGTCGCTTTTGCTATCACAATGCCATCTTTTTCAAAGGCTCTTAAAAAAATCAATGGTAAAGTGAACTTTATTGGTCTTTTGAGGCTTCTTTATGCTAAAAACTATAATAGTAAAGGGTCATTATACTTAATTGGTGTTCGACCTGATTTTCAAAACAAAGGGATAATTGCAATTCTATTTAACGAACTTCAAAAGTTTTATAACAAATTTGGAATTAAAGAAGTTGAGACAAATCCAGAACTAATTGAAAATACAGCTATACAACAGCTTTGGAAAAATTTTGATAACGTTCAGCATAAAAATAGAGCTACTTTTACTAAAAGCATCTAATAATGTATAATGAAGGAACTATAATAGCTCTATCATCACCTCCTGGATCAGGTGCAATTTCCATAATTAGACTCTCAGGGAAGGATTCAATAAGTATAACAGACAAAGTTTTTAAGTCTAATTCGAATAAACCATTATCAAAACTTGAAGGACAAAGTTTAACCTATGGAGTTCTTTCTGATGGAAAAGAAGTTATTGATGAGGTTGTAATATCTATATATAGGGCTCCTCACTCTTACACTGGCGAGAATATTGTTGAAATTTCATGTCATGGATCACCATACATACAACAAAAGATTATTTCAACATTTCTAGATAAAAAGGTAAGACTAGCCTCTCCGGGTGAGTTTACACTAAGAGCATACTTAAACAATAAGAAAGATCTTTCTCAAGCTGAAGCTGTTTCAGACTTAATTGCTTCTGAGTCAAAAGAAGCTCATAGAGTCGCTATGGATCAGATGAGAGGTGGTTATTCAAGCGAAATAGAGCTTTTAAGGGAGAAATTAATAGATTTTAAGTCATTAATCGAGTTAGAACTAGATTTCTCAGAGGAAGACGTAGAATTCGCTAATAGAGGCGATTTAAACAAACTACTGGATGAGTTAGACACTAAATTATCTAAGCTAATAGACTCCTTTTCCTATGGAAATGTTATAAAAGAAGGGGTTACAGTTACAATTGCAGGTAAACCAAATGCTGGAAAGTCCTCTTTACTTAACGCTATATTGAATGATGATAAGGCAATAGTATCAGAGATTCCAGGTACAACAAGGGATGCTATTGAAGATACATGCGTTATAAATGGTATTAAATTTAGATTTATTGATACTGCAGGTATAAGAGAGACAAAAGATACTATAGAGTCAATTGGTGTAGAAAAAGCTAAAAGTAAGGTTGGTAAATCAAGAGTATTAATATACCTATATGACAGGTCAGATATTACCTTTGAGGAGCTAAAAAATGAAATAAATAGCTTTAAAAGAGATGATTTACAGATATATCTTGTGGAAAACAAAATAGATTTACTAACTAACTCTAATACAGATACTTTAGAAGATAAGTTAAATG
>CAYTIE010000026.1:0-15448 GCA_964437815.1 uncultured Flavobacteriaceae bacterium | reverse complement strand
TAACAATTACCTCAAGCATTGATAAATAGGAAACTTGAATCTCTAAAATATCTGCTGTTATTCTTGATATGAGATCACCCTTTTTCTTGTTAACAAAGAAAGAAATTGGCATTTTAAGAACTTTCTTATAAAGATTGCTTCTTAGATTTTTAAGTATACCATTTTTTAAAAATGTAATATTATAGAGGGCTAAATAGTTAAAAATATTTTTAAAAAGGAAGAAAAAAAGTACAATTCCAATCACTATCACTAATGTGGTTGTGACATCAATTTCAAGTTGTCTTGAAATGTAATAATTCAAGTAGTCTTGAAGATAATCTTTTAGATCAGCTATTCCTGTATATATAGGTTTTTGAAAAACTTCTTTGGTTTGTTTAAATAGTACATCTAGCATAGGTATAAATGAAACAAATGCAAGAGCACTGAAGATTGCATAAAAAACATTAAATAGTATATTCAAAAAACCATATATCTTATAGTTTTTTCCATATTTAAGTACTTTAATAAAGTAACCCATTAATCAAATGTTTTTTCCGTTATCTGGTATCTTTTTTTGTTTGATCTAGAGCTCAATACTATTTCTCCAAGAAATCCTGCAATAAATAACTGTATTCCTATTATAATAGTTGTAAGTGCAATAAAAAATTCAGGACGCTCAGTTATTAACCTCCCAGAGGTTTTTATAAAAAGTTTCTCATAACCTATATAACCAGTGAATATAACTCCAATTAGAATTATTATAGTTCCTAAAGATCCAAAAAAATGCATAGGTCTTTTTCCAAACTTATTCATAAACCAAAGTGTAATAATGTCTAAAAATCCTCTCATAAATCTTTCGTTACCAAATTTTGTTTTTCCATATTTTCTAGCTTGGTGTTTAACTATATGTTCACCAATTTTATTATACCCTTTATTCTTTGCTATAATAGGTATAAATCTATGCATATCTCCATATACATCTATTGACTTTACAACTTCTGATCTAAAAACCTTGATTCCACAATTAAAATCATGAATCTTAATTCCAGAGCTACACCTTGCAACAAAATTAAATAATTTTGAAGGAATTTTCTTTAAAAATAAAGAGTCATAACGTTTCTTTTTCCAACCTGAAATTAAATCTAAATTCTCTTTTTTAAGTTTATTTATCATCTCAGGAATTTCTTCTGGAGAATCTTGAAGATCAGCATCTAGTGTAGCAATAAAATTACCTTTACATTCTTTAAACCCAGCATTTAAAGCCTGTGATTTACCGAAATTTTTTGAAAATGAGATGCCTTTAACACTGTCAGAGTTATTTGCTAAATTTTTTATTATATCCCAAGATTCATCTGAACTACCATCATCAATATAGATAATCTCAAAACTGATTGATTCACTATTTAAAGTATTAATTACCCATTTATTTAATTCCTCTATTGATTCAGACTCATTATAAAGAGGGATTACGACGGAAAGATCCATAAGAAATAATCGCTAATAATTAATTAGGTCTTGATTTTTTTACAATTAATCCAGTAACTAACGAAAAAATTCCTCCGAATAATAGCCCAAAACCAAAAGCAAATGCAGTCGATATAGCAGGAGATGTTCCCCATTCAATCCATTCTTTTGTAACTGCAATCATTTCATCAGTCATTTCAGGGTTTTGATCAATAGCTTGATTTAGTGCAAATTCAGTTGCTTTCTCTATTTGATTTGGATCTAACACTATAGCTTGAAACCATCCATATACAAGTGCTATTAATATTCCAACAACAGTTACACCAAGCCCTACTTTTATTGCTTCAGATAAATTAAGATATCCATCATTTTGTTTTCTGTATGCAATTTGAGCAAATGTTATTGATCCAACCATTATTAATAATCCAGCCCAATTTTGAAGAGATCCACCCTGATAATGCATATCCATAATAAATAGCATTATTGCAAATGCAACTGATATACCCCCATAAATTAGACCATATTGCAGAATTGTTGATTTTAATATTGATTTTTGATCACTCATTTTTTTGATTAATTTAATTATTCGTAAAGATAAAATAAAGTAATTATAATACTATATATATGAAAAATATTTTAAATTTGCACTCACAAAATTTGTTATGAAAAGTGATATACATCCTGAAAATTATCGTTTAGTGGCATTTAAAGATATGTCTAATGATGATGTTTTTATTACAAAATCAACTGTTGAGACTAAAGAGACAACAAAAATTGATGGCGTTGAGTATCCTTTGTTTAAACTCGAGATCTCCAGAACTTCTCACCCATATTATACAGGTAAATCTAAATTAGTAGATACTGCAGGTAGAGTGGATAAATTTAGAAGTAAATATGCTGATTTTAATAAACCTTCAGATGTAAAAGAAGATACTCCTGTTGACAAAAAACAAGTAATTCCTGAAACTAAAACTGAGGAGCCAGCTACAGAAGCACCTGCTGAGGAGCCAGATGCAGAAGCACCTGCTGAGGATCCAGCTGCAGAAGCACCTGTTGAGGAGCCAGCTGCAGGAGAATCTACTGAAGACGAAACTGAGTCTAAAGAATAACTTTTTGTTTTGCCTGCTTTATCTAAAAATCTTGAATTAAAAGAAAAAAAAATATCTAGTGTAGCTTTGTCAACACTTGGATGTAAACTTAATTTTTCTGAGACATCTTCTATTTCAAGTAATCTTGAGAAAAATAACTTTAAGGTTGTTCCATTTAACCAATACGCTGATGCTTATATTATTAATACATGTTCTGTAACTGAAAATGCAGATAATAAATTTAAAGTCTTTGTAAATAAAGCATTAAAGATTAACCCTAATGCCTTTGTAGCTGCAATTGGTTGTTATGCTCAACTTAAGCCAAAAGAATTATTATCTGTTAAAGGTGTTGATCTTGTTTTAGGGGCATCAGAGAAATTTAACATTGTCAATTATCTTCTAAATATTGATCAAGATTTTTCTAAGTTAGATCATTCATGTAATATAAATGATGTTGATTCATTTACTGAATCATTTTCTATTAACTCTAGAACTAGAGCTTTCCTAAAAGTACAAGATGGATGTGATTATAAATGCAGTTTTTGTACAATACCACTTGCTAGAGGTAAATCAAGAAGCAATACAATAGAAAATATTGTAAAAAATGTAAATGAAATAGTTTCAAATGGAATAAGAGAAATAGTTTTAACTGGAATTAATCTTGGAGATTTTGGTAAAAGACAATCAGATAATATAAAAACTAACGAAAATTTTCTTAAACTGATTAAAACTTTAGACAAAATTGATGGAGTAGAGCGTTATAGGTTATCATCAATTGAGCCTAATTTGCTTACTGATGATATAATTACCTTTGTCAGCAATAGCAAGAGGTTTGTTCCACATTTTCATATACCTCTTCAAAGTGGAAGTAATGTGATATTAAAGAAAATGAGAAGAAGATATAAAACTCCTTTATATAAAAGTAGGGTAGACCTTATAAGAAAACTAATGCCATCTGCTTCAATTGGAGTTGACGTAATTGTAGGTTTCCCTGGAGAGACAGATGAGATGTTTCTAGAAACATATGATTTTATAAAAAAATTAGATATATCATATTTACATGTTTTTTCTTATTCTGAAAGAGAAAACACAAAAGCAATTGAGCTAAATGGTGTGGTTCCAAAAAAAATACGAAATAAAAGGAGTAAACTATTAAGATTGCTTTCTGCATCCAAAAAAACAAGTTTTTACAAAAAGAATATCGGAGGTGACTATAATGTTTTATTTGAGTCTGAAAACAAAAATGGTTTAATTGAAGGGTATACTGAAAATTATATCCGAGTTAGAAAAGATTGGAACAAAAATCTAGTTGGTAAAATTCGTAAAGTAAAAATTGAAAAGGTAGATTCCGAAGGATATGCAGTAGCCTAAATTATAGTTTAATGCCAACAGGCAATAGATGCTTAAATGACTTGTTTTTTCTCACAAAACCTGCAATCTTTGGCGATGTTGGAACAACCCTTAATTTTTTATCTTCTATAAACTCTAGAACTTTAATTATAAATTGTTCTTCAAATTTATCGTCCTTGATTTCTTTTGGTATATGTATCTTAGTAAGAAATATCTTTCTTTCTTGTTCTGCGTACTCTATTCTAGCCAGTGAGTTCTTGTATTTAACCTCAAACTGTCTTAAAAATTCATTATTCTCTAGGTTAATTTGATACATAATTAATTTTTAGCCGGACAGCAAAGATAAGAAATATTTATAATACAATTAGGTTTTTTATTTTAAGAATCCTAAATCCTTTTCATTTGCTCTTGCATCATTCTAATCTGTGATGTTAGCATATTATGTTTATCATGTCCCTTGGCTTCAGTTAAAAGGATTTGAGCTTCTCTTTTTCTTCTTTTTTGCATCATTATTCCCGCTAAGCTAAGTTTAGCCATAGCCATATCACTACTAGTATTAAGACCTAGTTTAAGAGCTTCTCTAAAGTTTTTTTCTGCTATTGTAAGATTATGTTGAGATTGGATTAAACCATTTAGATAATAATAGAAACCTTGTTGCTTTTTTATGAGTGCGGTTTTTGGATTTTTGATTAGAGATAAAAGCCTTTGTGTTTTATCAAAATTTTGTTTTCTAAGACTAAGAAAAGCAAGAATTAGAATCTCATTCTTGAAGTATAATATTATTAAAATAATTGATAGGAGGAACATGAAAATACCATTTCCAATATAGGTTTCGGTAATTTGATATATTCCATAACCTAAGAGAGAAATTGCAAGGATTAATTTTATATTCTTTGGAAACATAATTTTTTTACAAAGCTACAATTTAATAATATTAATATGAACTTGTATAAAAAGATATTATATTTGCCAACTGAAATGTAATTTATAGAAAAAGTGAAAAGAACTTACCAGCCATCAAAGAGAAAAAGAAGAAATAAACATGGGTTTATGGACAGAATGTCTAGTTCCAGTGGTAGAAATGTTATTTCTTCTAGAAGAGCAAAGGGAAGAAAAAAAATATCGGTTTCGAGTGAATCGCGTCATAAAAAATAATTTTTGATAACTTTTTAAAAGTGTTACGATTGTAGCACTTTTTTTTTAATAATTTTGTAAGATTTTTATGCCTAAAGACAAAAAGATTAAATCAATTCTAATAATAGGCTCAGGACCAATAATTATTGGTCAAGCTTGCGAATTTGATTATTCTGGATCTCAAGCTCTTAGGTCGCTTAAAGAAGATGGAATTAAGACAATACTAATTAATTCCAATCCTGCTACTATAATGACTGATCCTGCTATGGCTGATCATATTTATCTTAAACCTCTTACTACTCAATCAATAATTGAAATTTTAGAGAAACATAAGATAGATGCAGTTTTACCTACAATGGGAGGGCAAACAGCCCTTAATCTATGTATTGAGGCTCAAGATAAGGGAATATGGAAGAAGTATTCTGTTAAAATTATTGGAGTTGACATAGATGCAATTAAAATAACTGAGGATAGAGAAAAATTTAGACTTCTTTTGAATAAAATTGATATTCCAGTTGCTCCTGCGGAAAGAGCAGCTTCTTTTCTTAGTGGGAAAGAGATTGCACAAAAGTTTGGCTTTCCTCTTGTCATTCGTCCATCTTTTACCCTTGGTGGAACTGGAGCTTCAATTGTATATGAAGAAGAAAAGTTTAATGAGCTTCTAACTAGAGGACTTGAGTCTTCTCCAATACATGAAGTTCTAATAGATAAAGCCTTAATCGGTTGGAAAGAATATGAATTAGAACTATTGAGAGATAAGAATGATAATGTTGTAATTATCTGTACTATTGAAAATATGGACCCTATGGGGATTCACACAGGTGATTCAATAACTGTCGCTCCAGCAATGACTCTTTCAGATACAACTTATCAAAGGATGAGAGATATGGCAATTAAAATGATGAGAAGTATTGGTGATTTTGCAGGAGGATGTAATGTACAGTTTGCTGTTAGTCCAGATGAAAAAGAAGATATTATTGCTATTGAGATCAACCCTAGAGTATCAAGATCCTCAGCATTGGCTTCGAAAGCATCAGGATACCCAATAGCAAAGGTTGCTGCAAAACTTTCTCTTGGTTATACATTGGATGAATTAAATAATCAAATCACAAAGTCTACTTCTGCATTATTCGAACCAACTCTAGATTATGTAATAGTTAAGATTCCAAGATGGAATTTTGATAAGTTTGAAGGATCAGAAAGAATTATTGGATTGCAGATGAAAGCAGTAGGAGAAGTAATGGGTATTGGAAGATCTTTTCAAGAGGCTCTTCATAAAGCTACTCAATCTCTAGAAATTAAGAGAAATGGTTTAGGAGCTGATGGAAAAGGATATAAGGATTATAATACCATTATCGAAAAATTAAAATATCCAAGTTGGGATAGAGTTTTTGTATTATATGATGCCATCCAAATAGGCATATCTCTTAAAAGAATTCACGAAATAACGAAAATTGATGTCTGGTTTTTAAAACAATATGAAGAACTATATATATTAGAAAGAGAAATTTCAAAATATGATATTAAGTCTATTGATAATGAGTTATTGCTAGAGGCAAAACAAAGAGGTTTTGCTGATAGACAGATAGCTTATATGTTGGGATGTCTTGAGAGTGCCGTCTATAAAAAAAGAAATAAACTAGGTATTCAAAGAGTTTATAAATTAGTTGACACATGTTCTGCAGAATTCCCGGCAGAAACACCATATTACTATTCTACTTTTGAACAAAAAATGAAACTTAAAAATAAACCAGATTATTCAGAGAATGAAAGTATGGTATCAAAAAAGAAAAAAATAGTTGTACTGGGTTCTGGTCCAAATAGAATTGGTCAAGGAATAGAATTTGATTATTGTTGTGTCCATGGTGTTTTGGCAGCTAGTGAATGTGGTTATGAAACAATTATGATAAACTGCAATCCTGAGACAGTATCTACTGATTTTGATATTTCTGATAAATTATATTTTGAACCAGTTTTTTGGGAACATATATATGATATTATTAGACACGAAAAGCCAGAAGGAGTAATTGTTCAACTTGGAGGTCAAACAGCGCTTAAATTGGCTGAAAAACTTGATAGATATGGTATAAAAATTATAGGAACTGAATATAAATCTTTGGATCTAGCAGAGGATAGGGGTAGTTTCTCAACATTATTAAAAGATAATAAAATACCTTATCCAGATTTTGGAGTTGCTACGACTCCTAAACAAGCTGTTAAACTTTCAAAAAAATTAGACTTTCCAATTCTAGTTAGACCATCATATGTATTAGGTGGTCAGGGAATGAAAATTGTAATAAATGAACAAGAGCTTGAAGAACATGTAGTAGACTTACTAGGAAAAATACCTAAAAATAAATTGCTTTTAGATCATTACCTAGACGGAGCTATAGAGGCAGAAGCTGATGCTATTTCTGATGGAAAGGATCTATATATTATTGGAATAATGGAGCATATTGAACCATGTGGAATCCATTCAGGAGACTCAAATGCTACTCTTCCTGTATTTAGTTTAGGAGATTTTGTTATTCAACAAATAAAAGATCATACTAAAAAAATTGCTCTAGCGCTAAATACTGTTGGTCTTATTAATATTCAATTTGCGATTAAATATGATAAGGTTTTTGTTATTGAAGCTAACCCTAGGGCATCTAGAACAGTTCCTTTTATTTCAAAAGCTTATAAAGAACCTTATGTTAATTATGCTACAAAAATAATGCTTGGGAAAAACAAAATAAAAGATTTTAAATTTAACCCAAAACTAAAGGGATACGCTATTAAGCAACCAGTTTTTTCTTTTAATAAGTTTCCTAATGTTAATAAACAATTAGGACCTGAGATGAAAAGTACTGGTGAGAGTATTCTCTTTATTGATGATTTGAATGATGATGCATTCATTGAACTTTTTTCTAGAAGAAAAATGTATTTAACAAAATAATCATTACTTAATAGTTATTCTGTCTCTAATTAATTGTTGTTTAAAAGATTCTTCCGGTATATCAATCTCTCTTATATTGTCATCAGATGAGATAAACTGAATATTACCAAAGATATGATCAATTGCTATTTTAAGTAGTTGCTCGTTTTCATTACCTAGCTCACCAGCTGTCCTAATAGACTCTTTAATTTCATAATCTGGAATTAATCCATTTGGAAAGTCAGTATAACCAGCTACATTTCCAATTTTTAAAACAATTGGCTGCATAGCATATTTATGATTAGGATTCTTTGTCCCTTGATCATTTACATAATCATATACTGTAATTGATCCTTGATTTTTTCCAACAGTATAATCACCTATATGAATAACATCAATATATGGATCAAGACCATTTATTAATAATTCACTTGCAGATGCAGTCCTTGAAGTTGTTAAAATATAAACTTTATTTAGGTTTAGAGAATTTATAGAAACCCCACTTATATTACTTACAAACCTATTAATTAAATTATCTGGATTATTTTCATTCCAATATTCCATTAATTTTGAGTTCCACTTTTCTTTTGCAAAGATTTGATTATTAAATTGACCAGTTATCATAGAGGCAAGATTAATAGATGTAGAAATTCTTCCTCCAGGGTTATATCTAAGATCTATAACTAGTTCATTAATCCCTTGAGATTTAAATTGCCCAAATACATTATTTAATTCAAGGTTGTAATCTCTGTTTTCAGATTCGACATTACCAAGAAATTGATTATACATAAGATATCCAATCTTTTTTTGATCTATATATATTGTTTTAGATATGTGAATAGGATTCTTAACTAATCTGGATTTGTTCAAGCTAATACTTATATCATTTGATACAAGATTAGCACATTGTTCATTACTATTATAGTTTAGGTTTGCAAATCCGAAACTATTAGAAAGCGAATTGTCGTTGTAAAGTAAATCTGTATAATTATCTCTAGTTAGTATTGACCCATTAACTTTATTAAAAAAATATCCTCTTTTTACTCCTTTTATGTCAGCATCTGAATCTTTATGAACATACCTTACAAAACCGAATACATTTTGATCATTACATTCAAGATATAATCCAAACTCCATACCATCAGAGTAATCAATTCCTTGAAGATAATTCTCTAACTCTTCATAGTCATCAGAAAGCCAACTGAACTCATCATCTGAGTGCTTAAGGGAGTTGAAAAAATTTTCAGGGTTAGTATTTTGACTAAGATAGAATGAATACTCAGAAAGATTGTCAAGTTTACTGTCAGCTAAATTTATTACGCTCTCTTGCCAATAGTAGTATTGATTTAAACCTTTCCAAATGAAGTCACTAATTTCAAGATCATTCTCAAGTTTCGCAATATTAGGATCATCATCACTTTCTTTCTTACACCCTATAACAAATAAAGAGAATATTATAAAAATTGATAAAATTCGATTAAGTTTCATAATCCTATATACCAGTGTAATTTGATGGCTTGATAGCCTTTAACTCATTTTTTATCTTTTCACTTAGTTCAAGACTATCAATAAATTTATGAAGAATTTCTTTTGTTATGGAAGTGTTTTTTCTTGTAAGTTCTTTTAAAGATTCATAAGGGTTTGGATATCCTTCCCTCCTTAGTATTGTTTGAATAGCCTCTGAAATTATTATCCAATTTTCTTCAAGGTCTGCATTAATTTTATTTTTATTTACAATTAGTTTATCTAAGCCTTTCATTATTGACTTGATAGATATTATGGTATGACTAAATGGAACACCTATATTCCTTAGTACGGTACTGTCACTTAGATCTCTCTGGAGTCTTGATTTTGTTAATTTATTAGAGAAGAAATCAAAAATTGAATTTGCAACCCCAATATTTCCTTCAGCATTTTCAAAATCAATGGGATTAATTTTATGTGGCATTGCAGAAGATCCTACTTCATCATTTTTGATTTTTTGTTTAAAGTAATCCAAAGAAATATATGTCCATATATCTAAACTTAAATCAAGTAAAATGTTATTTATCCTTCTAACATTATCACAAAGTGAAGCAAAAGAATCATAATGCTCAATTTGAGTCGTAGGAAAAGAATAGTCCAACCCTAGCTCTGACTCAACAAATTTCTTTCCAAAAGCTTTCCAATTGATTTTTGGGAATGCAACTTTATGTGCATTAAAATTCCCTACTGCTCCAGCAAATTTTGCAGAATTGGGTATCTTAACTAAACTTTTTCTTTGATTCTTAATTCTTGTAGAAAAGACAAGAATTTCTTTACCTAGTTTTGTAGGAGAAGCAGGCTGCCCATGAGTTCTAGATATAATTGTAACATCTTTGTGCTTTTCTGATATCTTATCTAAATGTTTAATTAATTTATCCAGTTCTGGAATATATATATTACTAATAAACTCTTTTATTGAAAGAGGAATTGCAGTATTATTTATATCCTGAGAGGTTAAGCCAAAATGAATAAACTCTTTATAATTGCTAAGTTTATACTGATCAAATTTCTTTTTTATAAAATATTCAACTGCCTTAACATCATGATTAGTTTCTTCTTCAATCTTTTTTATTTCAATTGCATCTTTAATAGAGAAGTTATTATAGATATCCCTTAGAATCTTATTTTCTTTTGATTTTAGGGGCTTAAGTTTTCCTATACGGTTTTTACAAAGAAATAAGAAATACTCAATTTCAACTTTTAGTCTATAATAAATAAGAGCCTTTTCACTAAAGTATTTGCTAATAGAATCAACCTTATCTCTATATCTTCCATCAATTGGGGAGATGGCTTCTAATCTTTTTTCTTTCATACACAAAGATAAACTAAGTTTAGGGATTTTTAAAACTCCAAAAGCTTATACTCATCATAGCATTCATTTATTGCTTCCATAATCTGAAGATCATTAGCTTCGCCTATAAAAGTATCTGAAAAACTACAATTTCTAAGTATTTCATTAATGTCTATTTTGGGAATTCCTAAAAGCTGAACTAGAACTTCTCTATCGAATTTTGTTGATAATAAATTTTTTATTTCTTCATCTTCTCTCATTAATCTTAGTTTTGCCATTTTTTTAGGGTTCCGCTTAAATAAACTATTCAAAAAGTCTGCAGGATTAAATATAGCTCCCAGCACCTTTGAGATTCCAGACCTAGTTCTTCTTCCCCCCTCATAACCAAGATTTGGAAGACCAATTATTCTATATCTAGGAGACGAATTAATTGGAGCATTCTTAACATCAATCTCAAGATATCCAGTTAGTCTATAAGGAGTGATTATAACTTCCTCAAGAGCTAAAGCTAATTCAGTTAAATTAAATGTTAGGTCATTATCTTCATATTTAATTAAATCATTTGTTACAATAATTTTAAGAGGTTTATAACCTATATAAGAAAAGTATAGAGTATCATTAACTGATGCATTTATTTCAAAAACACCTTCTTCATCAGAAATTGTTCCAACAACTTTACTAAGGTTTAATACATGAACATTTTGAAGTAAAGTTTGTGATGATTCACTTTGAACCTTTCCCCTTACTCTATTTTTACTATCTTGAGAATATATAAAGGCACATAATAAACAAAGTGATAATGTTAGGAATTTTCTCATATTACAATTGCTAAATTAGAAAGAATATATTATAATTAACCATGAATTCATTTGCAGATGTAATTTTACCTCTTCCTCTACCAAAGCCTTTTACTTATAAGTTATCTGAAAAAGAATCCAAAGTTTTAAAAGTTGGTTATAGAGTGGCTGTTAGTTTTGGAAAAAGAAAAATTTATACAGGCATTATTTGTAGACTTCATAATGATAATCCACTTAATTATGAAGTGAAGCCAATAGAGTTTATATACGATTCAAAATCAATTGTGGACCAGAAAAGAATTGATTTTTGGACCTGGATGTCAAAATATTATTTTTCGCCAATAGGTGACATACTTAAAGCTGCAGTCCCTTCAACTTTGTTATTAGAGAGTGAATCAATTATTTCTAAAATAGAAACTTCAGAAGAAGAAATAAAAAACATGAGTGATAATGAATACTTAATTTATGAAGCATTAGAGTTAGAAGATATCAGAATTGCAGACATTAATCTTATAACTGATCGTAAAACAGTTTATCCGATTATACAAAAAATGATTCAGTCTGGATACATTGAGCTAAAACAACAAATAAAAGAAAAGTATAGACCCAAATTGGTTAAGTTCATTAGACTTACAAGTCAAATAAAGTCAAAACAAAGTATAAAAGATATTCAGGATAATATTAATAAATATCCAAAGCAGAAAGAAATTTTGTTGACAATACTAAAAATAGATAAGAATAAATACAAATGGATAAGGCTGAATGAAATAAAAAACAATATAAGTTTTTCAAGTTCTTCATTAAAGAGTCTTGAAAGAAAAAAAATAATTGAGATTAAAAAATTTAAAGAGGATAGGAATATTGAAAATGAATTTGAGACTAAAAAGAAAATTGTTCTATCTAAATTGCAATCAAAGGTTTTAAAACAAATTAATTTAGAGCTTGAAAATAAGGATGTTGTATTATTAGAAGGTGTGACATCTTCAGGGAAAACAGAGATTTATTTAAAGATTATTGAAAAATTTTTAGGTAATAATAAACAAGTTTTATATCTACTTCCAGAAATATCTCTAACAACTCAAATCATACAAAAGTTAAAAAACATTTTTGGCAATAAAGTCTCTGTTTTTCATTCAAGAAATTCAATACATGAAAGAACAGAAGTTTGGAGAAATGTTGAAGAAAATAAAAAAAATGCTCAAATAATTATTGGAGCTAGATCATCTTTATTTTTACCATTTAATAACCTTGGTTTAATTGTAATTGATGAGGAACATGAGAATTCATATAAGCAACAAGAACCTTCACCTAGGTATCATGCTAGAGATTCTGCAATAGTGCTTTCAAGATTACACAAATCAAAAATTATATTAGGATCTGCTACACCTTCAATAGAATCGTCAAAAAATGCTAGAAATGGGAAGTTTGGTTGGGTAAAGCTAACTGAAAGATATGGAGGTATAAAAATGCCTGTAATTGAGACAATTGATATTAAAGAAGAGCTTGCTAATGATAATATGAACGGCCTGTTTTCAAAAAAATTAATAGATGAGATTGATGATACATTAAAAGATAAAAAGCAAGTAATTCTATTTAGGAATAGGAGAGGATACGCTTCAATATGGATGTGTAATACATGTGGATATCATATTAATTGTGATAATTGTGATGTTTCACTTACTTATCATAATGTCTCTAATAATTTAAAATGTCACTATTGTGGGTTTTCTGTTAAAACTCCAAAAATATGTTCAATGTGTGGGGTAGAAAGTATGATTAATAAGGGAGATGGAACTCAACAAATTGAAGAAAGTATTAAAGAGTATTTTCCAAAAGCAAGAGTTAGTAGGATGGACTGGGACACAACAAGAGGTAAATGGTCTTTTGATAAGATAATAAATTCATTTTCAAATCATGAAATAGATATATTAATAGGGACTCAGATGGTAACAAAAGGACTTGATTTTAATAATGTCAAATTAGTGGGAGTCTTAAATACAGATCATTTTTTGAATTTTCCAAATTTTAGAGCTCATGAAAAGGCTTTTCAAGTCTTAACACAGGTCTCAGGAAGGGCTGGGAGAAAAGAAATACAAGGAAAGGTATTACTACAAACATATCAACCAAATCATCCAATAATTCAACACGTAATTAATAATGACTATGCTGGTATGTTTAAGGGACAATTGACAGAAAGAATTGAGTATAAATATCCACCTTATGTAAGATTAATTAAATTAACCATTAAAGATAAAAGTCTTGATAAGGTTAACATTGCATGTGAATGGTTGGATAAAATTATGAGAAGATCATATAAAGGGGATATACTTGGTCCCGTATATCCAGAGATATCAAGAGTTAGGAATAAATATCAAAAACAATTTATTATAAAACTTAAAAATATTGATTCAATTAATCAATTCAGAAATATCCTAAATAAAACTCTAATTAGCTTTGATTCTATTTCAAAATATAGGTCTGTAAGGGTATTAGTTGATGTAGATCCGCTTTAGTTTTACGCTCATATTTAATCTAATCAAAATTTGGCAGATAATATTTAATAAACTAATTTTGCGAGCTAACAATTTTAGATGAAAAGTTACGAATCAGTCTTTATCCTAAATCCAGCTTTGTCAGAGGAACAAGTTGAGAAGAGTGTGTTAAAGTATGAGAAATTTTTAAAATCAAATGGTGCTAAATTGATTTATAAAGAAAACTGGGGTCTAAAGAAATTGGCTTATACTATTGAAAATAAAAATAGTGGTTTTTATAACCTTTTTCAGTTTGAGGCACCATCAGAAATTATTTCTCCTTTTGAACTAGAATTTGCTAGAGATGAGACAGTTATGCGTTATTTGACTGTAGCTCTTGATAAGCATGCGTTAGCATGGGCTGAAAAGAGAAAAAATAGAAAACCAAAAAAAGTAAAGTAAATGTCCAAAATTGAAGAACAATCTAAGACTAGTAATGCTGGTGAAATAAGATATTTATCACCTCTTGATATTGATACAGCAAAAGTTAAAAAATATTGTATGTTTAGAAGGTCTGGTATTAAATATGTTGATTATAAAGATCCAGACTTTTTGAATAGATTTATAAATGAACAAGGTAAAATTTTACCAAGAAGGTTGACAGGAACTTCATTAAAGTATCAAAGAAAAGTATCTGTTGCTGTTAAAAGAGCTAGACACCTTGCATTGCTTCCTTATGTTGGGGATTTATTAAAATAATTTTATGGAATTAATCTTAAAAGAAAATGTTGCTCATTTAGGCTTCAAGGATGAAATCGTTGATGTTAAGGATGGTTATGGAAGAAATTATCTTATCCCTAAAGGTAAAGCTGTTTTAGCTACAAGTTCTGCTAAAAAAGTTTTAGCTGAAAATCTTAAGCAAAAAGCTTTTAAGGAGAAAGCAGTAATTGGTGAAGCAAATAAGTTAGCTAAAAAGATTGAGAAGTTGGATATTAAAGTTAAGACCAAAGTAGGATCTGATGGAAAACTCTTTGGTTCTATTTCAAATATAGATATTTCAAAAAGTCTAGCTGATAATAAAATTGAATTAGAAAAAGAAAATATATCTATACCTGGAAGAACTTTAAAAAGAGTGGGTAAATACGAAGTTACAGTTAGAGTTCATAGAGAAGTTTCGGCTCAATTAGTTTTTGAAATAGAACCTGATGAAGAGTCAATAAAATTAATGGCAGCTGTAAAATCTAAAAAGCCAAAAAAATCTAAATCAACTGAAGCAGAAGCTCCAGATGATACTAAAGAAAAGCCTAAGAAAGAAGATGCTACCAAGGAGGAAGTTTCAGAAGAAAAGCCTAAGAAAGAAGCTGCTACCAAGGAGGAAGTTTCAGAAGAAAAGCCTAAGAAAAAGACCACAGCAAAAAAGACCACAGCAAAAA
>CAYTIE010000025.1:0-15635 GCA_964437815.1 uncultured Flavobacteriaceae bacterium | reverse complement strand
TTATTGGATAAGTATTAAAATACCTTAATGTGGGTAAGTTTCTAAAGTATTTATTGACATTATATTTTATAATATGTTTTAGCCAAAATATATGAAGTTGCCCAAAGATTGGGGAAATTAAAGATATAGGCGGTTTAAATTTAACCTCATTAGTGTAAACTTTAATAAACCTATTACAATGACTAATCATCTGTGGGCAGGACATCTTACCCCAATTTGGCTTCATTTCTTCTTCAAGAAGATCTATTGACTTTAAAACTAAATCTAAGCCACTCATAATTAATAATTTAGTAGATAATCTAGTCTTTCTTTTAATCTATTATTAGCCATATAGCCCTTTTCTAACTCTTTTGCAAAAGGAACAGGTGTATCTAGTGACCCAACTCTTACTATAGGAGCATCTAAATAATCGAAAATCTCTTCAGAAATACAACTAGATATTTCTCCCATATATCCACTAAACTGACTATCTTCTTGTAAAAGTAAAACTTTACCTGTTTTTTTTACTGAATTGAAAACCAATTCCTTATCCCATGGAACTAATGAGTTAAGATCAATAACTTCAATTTGAGCTTTATTATAGTCTTTTAGTAAATCTAAAATCCAGTGAACCCCCATACCATAAGTTATAACTGTTAAGTTATCCCCTACTTTTCTTATTCTTCCTTTACCTAACTCCAATGTGTATCTACCCTTTTTTACATCTTCTCTAACAGTCCTATATAAATTCTTATGCTCAAAGAACAGAATTGGGTTAGGATCATCTATAGATGAATGAAGAAGGCCTTTAGCATCAGAGGGAAATGCTGGATATACAATCTTCAGGCCAGGAACCTTGCTAAACCATACTTCATTAGTTTGTGAATGAAATGGACCAGCCCCTACTCCTCCTCCACATGGCATTCTAACAACTATATCTGCATTTTGTGACCACCTATAATTAGACTTTGCAATTAGATTAACTATTGCAGTAAATCCTGAGCTTATAAAGTCTGAAAACTGCATTTCTACAATTGTCTTAAAACCACCTATACTCATTCCATATGATGCGGAAAGTATAGAAGATTCACATAAAGGTGTATTAAACACCCTATTCTTTCCATATTTATTAATTAATCCTTCTGTTATTTTAAACACTCCTCCGTATTCAGCTATATCTTGACCCATTATTACTAGATTATCATGTTCTTCCATCGCTTCATCAATACCATCTTTAATAGAATCAACAAATCTTATATTTTCTGATGAGTTTGAAGTATTCTCTATAATGGTTGCCTTATAAGCTTTAAATACGTCTAAAAGCTCCTTTTGTTTGTTAAAACTAACTTCTGGAAGCGAATTAGCATCTTTCCAGTTCTTGTCTATCTCCTTAGCTATTTCATTTCTTGTCTTTTTAACCGAATCTTTAGATAATATCTTTTCTTTTAGTAAGAATTTCTCATAGTTCTTGATAGGATCTTTTTTTGCCCACTCATCAATTAAACTACTCTCAATATATTCTTGACCACTAGCTTCTTCATGACCTTTCATTCTAAACGTTTTAAATTCTAATAATATAGGTTTAGGATCTTTTCTAATAGATTTAGATGCTTTAGAAATTACTTTATATACATCAATTATATTATTACCATCAATCACATGAGATTCTATACCATAAGAAGATCCTCTATCAGCAAGATCTCCAATAGCATACTGCTCACTTGTAGGTGTTGATAGTCCATAACCGTTATTTTCTATTGCAAAAATCACAGGTAATTTCCAAACAGAAGCTATGTTAAGAGCTTCATGAAAATCACCTTGGCTAGTTCCTCCATCTCCAGTAAATACAGTAGAAATTTTACCTGAATTCTTTAACTTTTCAGATAAAGCTATTCCACAAGCTACTCCCATCTGAGGTCCTAAATGGGATATCATTCCAACTATATTGTATTCAATAGTACCAAAGTGAAAGCTTCTATCCCTTCCTTTAGTAAACCCCTCCTCTTTTCCTTGCCACTGAGCAAATAGTTTTTTTAATGGTATATTCCTTGAGGTAAAAACACTTAAGTTCCTATGCATAGGAAGAATAAATTCATCTTTGTTCAATGCCAATGATATACCTGTAGATATTGCTTCTTGCCCTATACCACTAAACCATTTTGAAATTTTACCTTGTCTTAATAAGGTTATCATCTTCTCTTCAATCATCCTTGACTTAAGCATATTCTGATAAAGATCAATCAGTACTGATTTATTTATACCTGTAATATTAAATTTCATAAAGACCAATCAATTTTACTTTTACCAATAGAATCAAGGTAATCATTGCATTTACTAAAATGTTTATTACCAAACCAGTAACCTTTGTTAGCGCTTAATGGTGAGGGGTGTCCTGATTCTAATACTTTATGTTTTTCTATATCTATCAATTTCTTTTTTTGTTTAGCAAATGATCCCCATAATAAAAATACAGTATTATTTGTTTCATTAGATATAACCTCTATAACCTTATCTGTAAATATTTCCCAACCTTTATTTTGATGACTTCCAGCAGAATTGTGTCTAACAGTTAGTGTTGCATTCAGGAGCATTACACCCTGTTCAGCCCATTTACTAAGGTCACCTTTGTTATTTTCAAATTTAAATCCTAAATCAACTTCGATCTCCTTAAAAATATTAATAAGTGATGGTGGATGAGTAATACCTTTATTAACTGAAAAACAAAGTCCATTTGCTTGATCTACTCCATGGTATGGATCTTGACCTATAATTACAACCTTTAAATTATTGATTGGGCAAAAATCAAATGCACTAAAAATCTGAGATCCTTTAGGATAACAAGTAGTCTTTGAGTAATCCTCTTTTACAAAAGTTATTAGATTTTTAAAGTATTCTGAATTAAACTCTGAATCAAGTAGTTTTTTCCAAGATTCATTAATTTTTACTGACATCCTTAGGATCCTTTAATTTTCCTACTGATTTAGCAACAATCATTGAAACAGCTGCATCTCCTGTAACATTTACTATAGTTCTACACATATCAAGAGGTCTATCTACAGCGATTATTAATGCTAAACCTGCCTCAGGAATTCCTGCTTGACCTAATACAATAACCAACATTACAATTCCAGCACTAGGAACTGCTGCAGCTCCAATCGAAGCAAGAGTAGCTGTTACTATTATACCTAATTGTGCTGCTATACTTAAATCTAAACCAAATGCTTGGGCAATAAAAACTGCTGCAACAGCTTGATAAACACTTGTTCCATCCATATTGACAGTTGCACCAATCGGAAGAACAAAACTTGAAATTTCTTTATCTACTCCAAGTTTATTTTCAGCACAATCCATTGTTACTGGAAGTGTTGCGGCACTTGAGCTTGTTGAAAATCCTAAAAGCTGTGCTGCAGAAATCCCTCTCATAAAAAAGCCAGGATTAGTATTAGTGATTAGTTTAACTAAAATGCCATATATAAAAATCATTAGAATTAGTCCAATTATCAGAGTAATTGAATACATTCCAAGTGCTATAAATAAATCAATACTAGGAGACTCAACAACTAAGGTTGCTAAAAGTGCAAACACACCATATGGAGCACTTTCCATAATTAAATCAATTAGTTTTAAAATAATTGAATTAAATCCGTCAAAAAAATCTTTAACAGGCTTTGCATGTTTTGGGTCAATCAAGATAATTCCTATTCCAAAGAAGATGGCAAAAAAGATAACCTGTAACATATTTCTATTATTTGTGGCAGCATCAAATATATTTGCTGGAACAATATCAACAAGTGGCTGAAGTGGACCACTCTCAGATTGTTCTTGCGCTTGTTCCTGTTTTTGTATTCTTTCCTCCTCATATTCTTGAACAAGATCAATTCTTGTTTCTTCAGTTATAGTTGATCCGGGTTGAACAAGATTAACCAAGACTAAACCTATAATTACAGCTGTAACAGTTGTACATATGTATATACCTAAAGTTCTAGTTCCTATTTTTGAAAGCTTTGATATATCCTTTAAATCAGATATACCCTTAACAAGAGATGCTAGAATTAATGGCATTGCAATTAGCTTTAAAAGGTTAATAAATATTGTTCCAAAAGGTTTTATCCAATCTTTGATAAGATCAGAACCAAAAGATGTTTGAGACATTAGAAGTCCAAAGATTACACCCGCAACCATACCAATAATAATTTTCCAATGCAGTTTCATAATTAAATTTTTGAGAGTCTATTTAGTAAATAAAAGTCAGCTATTACAATTGCTGACATTGCTTCAACAATTGGAACAGCTCTTGGAACAACACATGGGTCATGTCTTCCCTTCCCTTTAATCTTTATTTGTTTCCCTTTATTGTTAATAGTATCCTGGTCTTTCATTATTGTTGAGACTGGTTTAAAAGCAACATTAAAGTATATATCCATTCCATTTGAAATTCCTCCTTGAATCCCTCCAGATAAATTTGTCTTAGTTTTTCCATCTTTTGTAAAAATATCATTATGCTCACTACCCTTCATTTTTGACCCTTTAAAACCACTTCCAAATTCAAACCCTTTAACTGCATTAATCGAAAGCATCGCTCTTCCAAGTTCTGAATGGAGTTTGTTAAAAACAGGCTCTCCTAGACCAATTGGTGGATTTTTTATAACACATGAAACTACACCTCCTATTGTATCTCCAGCCTTTCTTGTTTTTTTAATCAGATCCTCCATTTTTTTAGCAGTTTTTGATTCAGGACATCTAACAATTGATTTTTCAGTATTCTTAAAATTTATTTTTGAAAAATCTAAATCCATTGATACATCACCTACTGAGGATACAAATGCATTAATTTTTACTGGACTAATTAATTGTTTTGCAATTGATCCAGCAACTACTCTAACAACAGTTTCTCTTGCTGAACTTCGACCTCCTCCTCTATAATCTCTAAATCCATATTTTTTATCGTAAACAAAATCAGCATGTGAAGGCCTATAAGATTTCATTATATGCTTATAATCTTTAGATTTATGATCTCTATTTTTGATTATAAAGCCAATTGGAGTACCTGTTGTTTTATCCTTGAATATACCTGAAAGAAATTCAACTGAATCTGCTTCTTTCCTTTGAGTAACAATTTCAGACTGACCTGGTCTCCTCCTATTTAAATCATCATTTACCTTTCTTAAATTAATCTTTAATCCTGCAGGGCAACCATCAATAATTCCTCCAAGAGCAGGACCATGAGATTCTCCAAAACTTGTTAATGTAAATATGTTTCCAAATGAATTTCCAGCCATAATGTAACGTCAAAGATAAGATGTTTAAATTACAATATTCTACCAGGATTTAATATATTTTTTGGGTCTATCGATTTCTTCAGTAATTTCATTAACTCAATCTCTTCTTTATTTCTCGTGTTTTTAAGATATTCTTTTTTGTCAATTCCAATACCATGCTCTGCGGAAATAGATCCATTAACTGATTCTATATTAGAATATATAATTTCATTAACTTCTTTTGTTATAGAATCTTTATCAGAATCCTTCCCAATTATAAAATGAATATTACCATCTGCAACATGGCCAAATGGAAAAATTGTCTTGACATTGTTATTTTTTATAAGTTCACCCGTTATCTTATCTATAATAACACCTATGTAAGATGTTGGTATACTAATATCAAAATGTTGATCGTATTCTCTTTCATCAGCAAGAACAGAAACATCTTCTCTTATCCCCCATATATTAGATTGTTCTTTATCGTTTTTACCTATTACCGCATCCTCTATATATCCTTTTTCTAATGACTCGGTTATTATATTTTCTAATTTAATATAGTCACTCTCATAATCAGAACCTGTACTTTCAATAAACACGTAATATTTATATGTATCTGGCAAATACTTGTTATAGTTTGTTTTTTCACTTACCATTGTCTTATATGTACTATTCCATAATAATTCAAATCCGGACAGGTTTCCTGATAGATTTTTTTCTAAATGTTTTAATAACTTAATTACATTGTCATAGGAGTTTAATGCAGATAGCGCTGTTAATCTTGATGATGGAAGCTCATAAAGCCTTAAGACAACTTTAGTTACAATTCCCAATGTTCCTTCACTCCCAATAAAGATCTGTTTTAGATCATAACCCGAGTTATCTTTAATAAGCTTTTTAAGTGAACTAATTACTGTACCATTTGGCAATACAGCTTCTGTTCCTAAAACAAGATTTCTTGTCATGCCATATTTAAAAACCCTTAATCCCCCTGCATTAGTTGATACAGCCCCTCCAATTTGTGCTGAACCTCTAGCACCAAAGTTTAAAGGAAGCAAAAGGTCTTTTTCTTTACATGCACTAATCAAATCCTCTAATATAACTCCAGATTCACATGTTAAAGTTTTGCTCTCTGTGTCAATCTCAATTATATTATTCATCTTTTCTAATGAAATAACAATTTGTGAATTATTACTTTTTGTAGCTCCTACAAGGTTTGTCAGCCCTCCATGAATAACAACTTCTTGATCAGCCTCATAACATATCTTCATAATCTTAGACACTTGTTCTGTATTTCTAGGAAGGACAACGCAAATTGATTCAAGAGAAATATCAGTTTTCCAAATATGATAGAATCTTGATTTTAAATCATCTCCCTTTATAATTGACGACTCATCGACAACATCTGTGATTTTTTTTATTATATCCATCTTAGATTATCAAAAGTTAATTAAATATATTAAAAATGAATTTTTAAATTTGCAATGTCAATCTATAATTTTAGAATAATGAGAATCATATTTTTATTAATATCCTTGTTAATCATTTCTTGTAATTCCAGTAATGATTTTACAATTAATGGAACTACTGATGCAGATGATGGATCTAAAATTTACATTCTTCAAGCTGATCAAAACAACCAACCCTATATAAAGGATTCAACAATTATCAAAAATTCTAAGTTTAAATTTACAGGGGAAGCTGCTACTCCTGAGATAAGTTATTTTCAGATTGAAGGAATAAACGGCTATGTACTGTCAATAATAGAATCAGGAAAGATTAATGCTAATATATTTAAAGACAGTATCACGTCATCTTTGGTTTCAGGCACTAAATCTAATAATGATTTTAATGTATATAGAACTCAAACTAAAACTTTAATTGAAAATATTAATCAGATTGCTTATAATCAACAACAAGCAATCTTTGATAATGATTTAGAGTTAGCATCTAAATTAAGAAAGGATATTAGCAGAAAAGAACAAGAAGTAATGCTATATGAATGGGATTTTATAGTAAAGAATAAAGATTCATACATGTCAGCTCTATTATTAGAGGTTTTTATGGTTGAAAATAAAGTGAATAAAGATAGTATTATAGAGGTTTTTAACACATTCAGCAATAGAATTAAAATAAGCAATGTGGGGAAAAATATTGCAGACTTATTAAGACAATATGAAGATCCAATTAATGTTGGTGAATTAGCACCAGATTTTACAGCTCCTTCTTTAGATGGAGAAAATATTACATTAAGTGAAAATTTAGGTAAAGTTACCTTGATTGACTTTTGGGCAGCTTGGTGTAGACCATGTAGAATAGAGAACCCTAATCTAGTCAGATTATATAAAAAATATAACTCTTCTGGACTTCAAATAGTTGGGGTTTCTTTAGATAGAACAAAAGAACAATGGGAAAAGGCAGTTTCAGATGACAACCTTCCTTGGATACATGTCTCAAATCTTAACTTTTGGAATGATCCTATAGCAAGGCAATATAGTATTAGAGCAATCCCTCAATCTTTTTTGTTAGATGAAAATGGTTATGTTATAGCAAAAAATTTAAGAGGCTTAAGTCTAGATGAAAAGGTTGAATCAGCACTTTCTCTAAATAAATAAGTTTTGCATTTAATAACATTTTTAATTCTTTATCCTTTTATTAAAGTTATATCTATCATGCCTTTTAGATTGGTGTATATACTATCTGATTTTATGTACATCATTATATATAAGCTACTAAAACATAGGGTTAAACTAGTAAGAGGAAATATAGAATTAGCTTTTCCTGAATTCTCAACAAGTAAAAGATTAACTATTGAATCAGATTTTTATAGACATTTCTGTGACATAATGCTAGAATCAATTAAAGCATCCTCAATGACAAAAAAACAGTTTTTTAATAGATATAAGTTAATCAATGGAGATTTAGGTTTTAATTTATTAAAGAAAGAGAGAGGTGTAGTATTATTAATGGCTCATTACTCTAACTTTGAATGGACAATGTCATTAGGGAATTACGTTGAAGGTAATAATAAACTTGTTGGTATATATACACCTCTTACAAATAAATATTTTGAAAGATTTTACAACAAAGTAAGGCAAAAACATAAGGGATATTTATTGTCTAGATATAAAGCCCATGAGTTTATAAAATCAGAACATGAGAAGGGTAATGTTAATATATATGGATTTAATTCAGATCAATCTCCAAGACCAACTGAAAAAACATACTGGACAAATTATTTAAATGTTAATGTTCCATTTTTTACAGGTGGCGAAAGAACAGCCAAAAAATATAATTATCCTGTTGTTTTTGCTTCAGCTAAAAGAATTAAGAGAGGTTATTATTCGTTTGAAATTTTCCCAGTAATTACAGAAAATTCTAATCTATATAATATAACTGATCAGTTTGTTGATTTTCTTCAGAAAAAAATAAAAGAAAACCCTTCAGAATATTTGTGGACGCATAATAGATTTAAGTATAAAGACTTATATAGTAAATTCAACCAAAAGAGTTAACCAATTCATAGAATTCTTTTGCCAATTCATCAGCTTCTTCTTTTGATTTTGATTCAGTAAAAATCCTTACTATAGGTTCAGTATTAGATTTTCTAAGATGTACCCAACTAGAATCAAACTCTATAAAAACTCCGTCAATAAGTATTGGATCGTATTTTGAAAATTTATCTGATATATTTAAAAGTATTGAATCTATATCTAAATTCCCGGATAATTTAATTTTTAATTTGCTCATAAAGTATGAGGAATAGCGATTTTTAATTTGAGAAACTTTTTCTTTTGTGGTAGTCAATAGAGATAAGAATAAAGCAGTTCCAATAAGAGCATCTCTACCATAGTGAAGATCAGGATATATAATCCCTCCCCCTCCTTCTCCACCAACTACAGCATTAACTTCTTTCATTTTTTTTACAACATTCATCTCACCAACAGCTGTATAAAAATACTCACATCCATGTTTTATAGTTACATCTCTCATTGCATTAGATGATGATAAAGTCGAAACCGTATTACCCTTTTTGTTAGATAACACATAATCAGAGCAGACAACTTGGGTATATTCTTCTCCAAAAATGACACCGTTTTCATCAAAAAAGACTAATCTGTCTACGTCTGGATCCACTGCTATTCCAAAATCTGCTTTATGTTTTAAGACTTCATTAGATAATTGAGTTAAATTTTCAGCTAATGGCTCAGGTATATGTGAGAATTTTCCTGAAATTTCACCATTTATTAATTTATATTTTATTGATAGTTTATCTAGCAACAATGGAATTGCTATTGCCCCACCAGAATTAATTCCATCTACTACAATATTTATATCCATAGACCTTATTTTTTCAACAGGAATTATATCTAGGTTTAAGATTTCATCAACATGATCTTCTATTAGATTATCATAAGGTTTAATTAAACCTAGATTATTAGTATTCTGATATTCAAAATCCGTAGTATTAGAATATTCAATAACTTTATTCATATCTTCTCTAGATAAGAACTCACCATCATCATTAAAAAATTTTAAACCATTATATTCTTCAGGATTGTGACTTGCGGTAATCATTATTCCGCCATTAGATTCATTACTTAAAACACCCCAACATAAAGTAGGAGTTGTTGATAACCCTGCATCTATAACGTCAATTCCCATTAACGAAATTGTACGGTTAACTATAATGTGAAAATTCTCTCCTGAAGCTCTTCCATCTCTACCAGATGTAATTATTAATTTCTTAGTATTATATTTCTCTATTAAAAATTTACAAAAAGCTGATACTGAAGTTACTATATCGTATGGGGTTAAATTTTCTTTTGGTGGACCTCCTACTGTACCTCTAAATCCTGAAATATTTTTTATTAAGGTCATATTAATTGTAAATATATAAATTGTAAATTACAGAGAAATTAGATTATGAGAAGTATTTTAGTTCTTATTCTTTCCTTTTTGATAATCTCTTGTGATAATGGTTATAACCCTACAGTAGTATCAGCTAGAAAAGAAGCATCTGAGATTGGTGTAGATATTATGAAAAAAGGTGGCAATGCATATGATGCAATGATAGCTGTTCATCTTGCCCTTGCTGTAGTCCATCCTACTGCTGGAAACATTGGAGGTGGTGGATTCTTTGTCTATTCTAATTCAGATGGCACCAGTGGATCACTAGATTTTAGAGAAATGGCACCTGGAAATGCATATAAAGACATGTATTTAGATAATAATGGTAATGTTATTCCAGATATGAGTACACTAGGAGGAGCGTCTGTAGGAGTTCCTGGCTCAGTTTCTGCTATTTTTGAAATACATTCAAAGTTTGGTTCACTTCCTATAGAAGACCTATTTGAACCAGCTATTAAACTTGCTAAAGAAGGATTTGTTGTTACTACAAAACAATCCTCATCACTAACTGAAAAGCTTGATGACCTTATCTTAATAAATGGTAATAATTCTCTTTACTCTAAAAGATATTATAAGGGGGATACAATTAAGAATGTAGAGTTTGCAGAAACATTATCTAAAATATCTAAGAATGGTCCTAAAGCATTCTATGAAGGAGAAATTGCTGAAATGATTGTTAATGAAGTTGTAGAGTCTGGAGGTATAATGACAACTGAGGATCTTAAAAATTATAGATCAATCTGGAGAGATCCTGTAAAATTTAAATATAAAGAACTTGATATTATTTCAATGTCGTTACCATCAAGCGGAGGAATATTGCTAGGTCAAATGCTAAAAGCAATTGAGGATTACGATATAGCAAGTTATGGGCATAACTCACTTAAAGCTATTCAGCTAATGACTGAAATTGAGAGAAGAGCATACGCAGATAGAAGTCATTTTATGGGAGATCCTGACTTTATGAATCTACCTATATATGAGTTAATTGATAAAAATTACGTTCAAGAAAGAATGGATAATTTTTCTTGGGAAAAAGCAACCCCATCATCAGAAATTAAACACGGAGATATAGTTTTAGATGAAAGTCTTGAAACTACACATTATTCAATAATAGATAAGGATGGTAATGCAGTATCTGTTACCACAACATTAAACAATAGTTATGGCTCAAAGGTATATGTTGAAGGTGCTGGCTTTTTCTTAAATAATGAAATGGATGATTTTAGCTCTAAACCAGGGCATCCAAATTTTTATGGTCTAATTGGTAGTGAGGCAAATTCAATTCAACCAAATAAAAGAATGCTTAGCTCAATGACTCCAACTATTGTTTTAAAAAATAACAAACCATCATTAATTCTTGGAACTCCTGGAGGCTCCACAATCATTACGTCTGTGTTCCAAACTATACTAAATATCTATGAATTTAATATGAATGTACAAGACGCAGTTAATGCTCCTAGATTCCACCATCAATGGCTTCCAGATGTAATTATAATTGAAAAAAATAGTCCTAATAATACTATAGATTCCTTATTAAGAGACAAGAATTACAATGTTATCCCACTTCCTTTTGAATATGATATCTCTGGAATGTCTCCAAGATCTTCTATAGGTGCAGTAGATGCAATTTTTATAAATGATAATGGAAAAGTCTCAGGAGGAGCTGATTATAGAGGAGATGACTTTGCTGCGACATTAAAATAGATTATTTTTGCAAAAATCTATTATAGTTTGAGTAATTCGATTCAGATAGAGGGTGCTAAAGTCCATAATCTTAAAAATCTTGATATAAATATTCCAAGAGATGAATTAGTTGTTATAACCGGTTTATCTGGGAGTGGAAAATCCTCTTTAGCTTTCGATACTATTTATGCTGAAGGTCAAAGAAGATATATGGAGACATTTTCGGCATATATGAGACAGTTTATAGGAAACTTTGAAAGGCCAGAAGTTGATAAGATTGAAGGCCTATCTCCAGTTATTGCAATAGAACAAAAAACAACTACTAAAAATCCAAGATCTACTGTTGGAACAATTACTGATATATATGATTTTATTAGATTGTTATACGCAAGAATAGGTGTAGCATATAGTTATAAATCAAATAAAAAAATGATTAAGAATAGTGATGATCAAATTATAAAATTAATTTGCAAAAATTATCTAAAACAAAGAGTTATAATTCTTTCCCCTATTATTAGATCAAGAAAAGGACATTATAGAGAACTTTTTGAAAACTTTACAAAACAAGGATTCTCTAAAGTAATTGTTGATGGTGAGATTATAGACATTAAGCAAGGAATGAAATTAGATCGCTATAAAGTTCATGATATTAGTTTAGTAATAGATAATCTTTTTGTTGATGATGATTTTGAATCAAAAAAAGTTTTAACAGAATCTATAAAAATTGCTATGAAGTATGGAAATGACACCATTTTTATTCTTGATTCCGAATCTGGTACTCCAAGGTATTTTAGTCGAAATTTAATGTGTCCTGACACCGGTATATCATACCCTAAGCCAGAACCAAATACATTTTCCTTTAATTCTCCTAAAGGAATGTGTCAGTCTTGTTTAGGTCTTGGAATAGAGCATGCAATTAATATGAATAAGTTAATCCCTGATAAAAGTATCTCCATTAATGCAGGTGGCATTTCACCTATTGGACAAAAGGATAAATCCTGGATATTCAGACAAATTGAATTAATATCAAAATACTATAAATTTTCTATGGATGATCCTATAAACGATATACCAAAGGAAGGATTAGATTTTATAATAAATGGGGGAAAGAAGAATTTTACTATTAATTCTAAGGAACTTGGTTTAACAAGAGAGTATAATATTGATTACCAGGGTATCGAAACTTTTATTAAGGATCAGTTAAATAATAATGAATCAAAAAATTTAAGAAGATGGGCACTTCAATTTCTAGACAAAAATATATGTAAATCATGCTGTGGAAGCAGGCTTAAAAAAGAGTCAATGTATTTTAAAATAGATGATAAGAATATTAGTGATTTATCAACTATGGACTTAATTGAGTTAAGTCAATGGTTTAAGGAATTAGATAGTAAATTATCAAATAAAGATTATAAGATATCAGAAGAAATACTTAAAGAAATAAAGGTTAGAATCAATTTCTTATTGGATGTTGGTTTAGAATATTTAAGTTTATCTAGATCATCTAAATCTCTTTCAGGTGGAGAAGCTCAAAGAGTCAGATTAGCCACTCAAGTTGGATCCCAATTAGTTGGTGTTCTATACATTCTTGATGAACCAAGCATAGGTCTCCATCAAAAGGATAATATTAAATTAATAAACTCATTAAAATCATTGAGAGATTCAGGTAATTCAATAATTGTTGTTGAACATGATAAGGAAATGATTTTAAATGCTGATCATATAATAGATCTTGGTCCAAATGCTGGATTAAGAGGTGGTGAGATTATATATGAGGGTTCCCCAGATAAAATAATCAAAACTAAAACATTAACATCTGATTATTTAACTGATAGAAAAAAAATAAAAATTCCATCTAAAATAAGATCAGGAAATGGTAATGAAATTAATCTATCTGGATGTAATGGAAATAATTTAAAGAATATAGATGTTTCTTTTCCATTAGGAAAGATGATTGCCGTTACAGGGGTTTCTGGCAGTGGGAAGTCATCACTTATAAATGAAACATTATATCCTATTTTAAATTCAATTATTTATAATGGTGTTAAGAAACCATTAGAGTATAAAAATATTGATGGTGTTAATAACATAGACAAAGTGGTTGAGGTTAATCAACAACAAATTGGAAAGACTCCAAGAAGTAATCCTGCAACTTATACGGGTGTGTATTCAGAAATTAGAAAATTATTTACAGAAACTATAGAGTCTAAAATCAGAGGTTATAAGCCAGGAAGATTTAGTTTTAATGTATCAGGAGGAAGATGTGAAGAATGTAAAGGTGCTGGAAAAAGGATAATTGAGATGAATTTTCTCCCAGATGTAATAGTAGACTGTGAATTTTGCTTTGGCAAAAGATTTAATAGAGAGACTTTAGAGGTTAGATACAAAGGTAAATCCATATCAGATGTTTTAAATATGAGTGTTTCAGAAGCATACTCGTTCTTCTCTCCTATACCTAAGATAGCTAATAAGTTAAAAACAATAGAAGATGTTGGCTTAGGATATATAAGATTAGGTCAATCTTCAACTACCCTATCAGGTGGTGAATCCCAGAGGATTAAGCTTGCTAGTGAATTATCTAAAAGAGATACAGGTAAAACTTTATATATATTAGATGAACCAACAACAGGACTTCATTTTGAAGATATAAGGGTATTATTGAATGTTTTAAATAAATTAGTAGATAAAGGGAATACAATTATAATAATTGAACATAACATGGATGTTATAAAACAAGTTGATTACATAATAGATATAGGCCCAGATGGAGGCAAAAATGGTGGTGAAATTATAGATTATGGGTCTCCAAAAGATATTATAAAAAATAATAAAGGTTATACAGCTATATATTTATCAAAAGAATTTAAATAATGAATAATATCTTTAATAAAATCTTATTTCACATTATCTTTTTGCATACTCTGTTAGCTACTGATATTTATTCTCAGGCAACACATTCTTATAATATTGACGCAAAATTAGATATAGAAAAAAATGTTATTGAAATTGTACAATCAATAAAATTTAAAAACATATCTAATGAAAATCTTTCTGAAATATATCTTGAGGATTGGGCAAATTCATATATAGATAATGAATCAAATCTTGCTTCTAGAATTACAGATGAATATGATAGAAGTTTTTCATTTGCATCAAAAAACAGACGAGGTTACACTAGTCTTAATGAAGTTAAAATTAACTCTGTCAATCATCGCTGGTCAAGGCTTACTTCAAATAATGATATAGTTAAAATATCACTTAATAGGGAAATTAAACCAAATGAATCTGAATTAATATATTTAAAATATTCAATTAAAATACCAGATAAAAGATTTACTGGTTACGGTTATGGTAATAATTCAGATTACTATCTAAAAAACTGGATAATATCTATTTCTGCAATTAGCAATGATATTTGGTTAAAATACTCAAACCTTAACCTAGATGACCAATCGTTGCAAAAGTCTAACTATCTAATAAACCTTGAGATACCTCAAACTCACAAATCAGTTTCAAATCTAAATAAGATTTTTGAGAATAATATAGATGAAAATTCAAAAAAAATAACTTTTAGTGGATCAAACATTAAAGAGGTAGAATTAATTGTTCAAAAGGAAAACAACTTTAAAAATTATATTAATCCAAATATTAGTATAGTAACCGATATCTTTACTGACTCTGATGTAATAGATTCAAATATTAAAGTAAATAGAATTATAGCATTTATTGAAAAATATTTTCCTAAATCCGATATTAATAAACTATTAGTGCCTAAAAGTGATTATGACAGAAATCCATTCTATG
>CAYTIE010000024.1:0-16176 GCA_964437815.1 uncultured Flavobacteriaceae bacterium | reverse complement strand
TAAATTTATTTAAAATTGAAAAAGATTATTATTTACACATTAGCTTACTTCCTATTATTGGGCTGTAATCCAGATATTACAAATAACAAAAAAGTTTCGGATTTAGAATCATTACAACTTAAAACTTCATTTTTAGACTTATCTGAGAATAACCTAGATCTCTCAGTCTATAAAGAAGGCAAAATTGTAATTAATTATTGGGCTACTTGGTGTAGACCATGCATAAAGGAAATGCCCAGTCTCAAGAGAGCTGAAGAAATATTGGAAGATTATGGCTATACTTTCTTGTTAGTTTCAGATGAAACAATTTCTAAAATATCTAAGTTTAAAAACGACAGGAATTTTGACTTCAATTTTTTAAAATCCATTAAATCATTTGAAACACTTGGAATTTATTCTATGCCTACATCATATATTTTTGATGAAAATGGAAAATTAATTGAAACTATTGTTGGAGCAATTGAATGGGATTCTGAAGAAATGATAAATAAACTAAAGACGCTGTAACATGAAAAAGTTTATTGTCCTTTTGTCTTTTTTAACTATTGTTTCTTGTCAATCCAACGATATCATAATAGAAGAAATATCTTTTTTATATGATAATAGTAATGCACAGCCTAGTTTAGTTTCAAGTAATGGTTACTTATCATTGACATGGATTTCTACTGACCAAGACATGAATGCTAGTTTAAATTTCAGACAACTCAAAGATGAAGAATGGACTAATCCACAAACATTGGCAATTGGTTCTGACTGGTTTGTTAATTGGGCTGATTTTCCAACTCATGCAATTAGCGGGGATCATGTTCTAACAAGCTACTTAAAAAAATCTGCTTCTGGGACATATACTTATGATGTTTTTTTAAATCTACAGAAATTATCTGGAGAGAAAATAAAAGAAGATTTTATATTAAATACGGATGGCTTCAAAGCAGAACATGGTTTTGTAAGTATAGTTGCAACCAATAACGAAGGGTTTCTTATTACTTGGTTAGATGGAAGGAATACAGTAGAGAAAGAAGTGGATGGAAATCACAAACCAATGACCATTCGATTTGCGGAAATAACAAATGCTGGGGATATTATAAATGAGATTGAACTAGATTCATCTGTTTGTGATTGTTGTCAGACATCGATAACACATACTGATAAAGGGCCTTTAGTAGTTTATAGAGATAGAAGCGAGAACGAAGTTCGAGATATATATGTAACACGAAATATAGATGATGTTTGGGAAAATCCTATTCCAGTCCATAATGATGGATGGGTAATATATGGATGTCCAGTAAATGGTCCTAAAGTTGTCTCTAATTCAAACAATGTCGCTGTAAGTTGGTTTACTGTTTCTGACGGAAAGCCAAGGGTTAATCTTTCATTTTCAGAATTGTATGGGTCTTCTTTCAGTGGCCCAATAAAAATTAATGATCATGATGCTATTGGAAGAGTAGATGTTGCTTTCTTAGACAAAGAGGAAGTACTGGTTAGTTATATGGAAGGCGATGATTCTGGGACATATTTAAGAATAAAAAAAGTTTCAATAGATGGAAAAGTTTCAAAGCCAATTACAATTTCTAAAATTGATAGTGGAAGGAATACAGGAGTACCACAATTAGAAATACTCGATGACAAGATATTTATTGTTTGGACTGTTTTTGAGAATGAAAATAATCAGTTAAAGACAGTAAAGTTAAATTCTAAAGATATTTATAAATCATTCTAATGAAAAAAATACCCCTTATATTATTAATAGTTTGTTTTTCATGTAATGAAGACTCAATAGAAAACTATATCGAAGCGGAAATTTTAACTACAATACAACTTCCCAAAGAGATAAACGAGACATCAGGATTAGAAATCATTAATAATAACTTTATCACTCATAATGATTCGGGAGGAAATCCTATTTTATATGAATTTAATCAAGAGGGAGTAATAATTAATAGATTTAATATTAATGATGGTTCAGGTTATAATTTAGAGAATGTAGATTGGGAAGATTTAGGAGCAGATGGTGAATATCTTTATATCGCCGATACAGGGAATAACTTTGGCAACAGAAAAGATCTGAAACTAATTACAGTAGACCCCTCTAGTAATTTTCAAGCTGTTAATGAAATAAGCATATCGTATAAAGACCAAGAGTCTTTCTTGCCTAAATTGCGTCATAAATTTGATGCTGAAGGGTTAGCAATAATTGATGATCAAATAGCTCTTTTTTCAAAAGATAGAGATTCTTTAAATACAGACATTTACTTTATTCCCTCTAATGGGGGTCCTCTTAGCTCAATTAATACATTTAGCGTAAATGCATTAATCACAGGCGCCGACTATGATAAGGATCTTGGGCTATTAGCACTAATAAGCTATGACTCTGATGGGAATCAATACATAATCTTATTTAAAAACTTCAACCCTAAGGGGAAAAACAGTTTTAAAAAGTTTCGAATACCAATCGATAAATCTCAAATGGAGTCTATAAAGATTATTAATAAAAATGAGTTTTGGATTACTTCTGAGGACGAGGGTAGCGGACACCCTACTCTTTTTAAAATTGTGGTGAGATAAAAACGCTTCTATAAAACCAATTAACAAAAATTCAAAATTAACCTAGCTAAAAAAGGACTAAACAATATTTTAGAAGCGTTTTTATTTTCACCAAAATAAATGTACGTTTAATAGTTTTACTATTATTTTAAAAAAAAGTTAAAATTTGAAATTAATTTAAATGATAAGTGACGCTAATTTTTAAATAAGGGTGTCTTTTAAACCTTTGTTTGTAGTTGTCTTGAGACATTGAGTTAAAAGTTGTTAAAATTTGAAATCTATTTAATTTCTTTAATAGTCCTATTTGGATAGAGTTTCTATATTTTTTAGATTCTAGAGTAAGTTCTGCGTCATCATTAAAAAGACTCCCCTCGATATTAAAATCGTGAAAATAATACTCTTGTCTTGTGCCTAAATAGAAAGATAACTTATTCTGATTTATATTAATGATATTATCAAAAAAATGAAATGAGTCTAAGGATCCTATCATAATACCAATATCCAACCCTGTTTTAATTTGATATGTTCCAAACTCAGAAAACAATTTAGTCTCTAAGTTTACATTTTTTTCAAGATGATACCCTTTAAAATAATCAATTAAAAGATTAAGTTGTGTCTCTTGTGGCATTTGCGCATTCCATGCAAGGTCAGGAAGATTGAGAATTAGTTTATGATACAGATTTTGCATTCCTTTTGCTAAAGACGCTGATCCAGTAACTCCCACTTTTCCAGATAAAGACAAACTACTAGTATTAGTTAATGATCTTTGATTTTTATATTTGACAAATAATAATCCACTATATGGATAATCATATTTTCTAGGGTCTGTTTCATACCTTTTCGATGGTGTATAGATTTCCTGCCCCAGAGTAAAATGATTTATTTGATTTTTACCATTTTTTAATTTAACAAATTTTGAATATGTTAAAAAAATACCACTTGAATAATAATAATCTTTACCAAAATATAAATCATTTTCTACATCAAGATTAATTGTATTTTGACTATATAACAAATTAGCAAATAGGAAAAACAGCCAAATTTTTTTGTCGAATAAAATATTTTTTGAAGGCAATTAGTTTAAATTTATGTCAAAGTTAATTATATATTATTGATCATATAATATGAACATTAGACTAGCGATAATCTCAGATCTTGATGATATAAAAAAAATTGCAGAAGCATGTGCTATTGATATGGCTAACTATAGTATTTTTCAATGGAATGAACAATATCCTTCTAGAGAGGTGTTTAAAAAAGATATTGAATCTGGCTCATTATATGTTCTTGAAATAAACAAAAAAGTTGTAGGTTGTATTGTGCTCACTGACTTTAAAGATTCCGTATATAAAGATGTAAAATGGTTAACTAAAGATTCTAAAAACTTATATATACATCGATTAGCTGTAAACCCAGCTTTCCAAAAAAAAGGCAATGGAAGAAAATTAATGGATTTTGCTGAATCCTTTGCGGTTGAAAATAATTTTGTGTCTATTAGGTTAGACACCTTCAGTTTAAATCATCGAAATAATAAATTTTATAACTCTAGAGGATACACCCAGTTAGAAGATGTTTTTTTTCCTATGCAAAGTGAATTTCCATTTCATTGCTATGAAAAAGTGCTAGATTAAAAACCTAGTTTTTTAAGATCCTTTTTATCCTCTGTAATATCAACTCTTAAACTTGCACAGTCGAGCGGAATAGTAACAATCTCTGGTACTGGAAATGCTTCAGCTGAAATATTGAGCTCTTCATTCAAATAAGCATTTTTCATATACTGAGCCCATATTGGCAATGCCATTGTTGCTCCCTGACCAAAAGCCATATCCTCAAAGTGAGTAGAACGATCTTCGCCTCCAACCCAAACTCCAGTAACCAAATTGGGGACCATCCCCATAAACCAACCATCACTTTGATTTTGAGTAGTTCCTGTTTTTCCTGCAATTGGATTTTCGAAAACATAAGGATACCCGGTAAGAATATTTTTATATATGTAATTAGTTTCTTCAAGACCAGCATGTCTTAACCTTCCGCCAGAACCATATTGTGTTACCCCTTCCATTAAATTAAGTGTAACATATGCAACTTCTTCACTCATTACATCAGTAGTTTTTGGAATCACCTCAAATAAAGGGACTCCATTTTTATCTTCAATTCTAGTTATAAAAATAGGTTCTATAAAAATTCCCTTATTAACAAATGTGCTATAAGCTCCCACTAATTCATACAAACTAATATCAGGTGTTCCAAGAGCAATTGAAGGCACCTCTGGCAAATAAGATTTAATCCCCATTTTTTTCATTAAAGTTACAACAGGTTTAGGCCCTACCTGATCCATCAATCTTGCACTAACAGTATTAATTGAATTTGCTAATGCGTTTTTTAAATTCCTATTCTGACCATACTTGTCACTTGAATTCTTTGGGCACCAAGCATCAATATTGCCATGTTTCATTGGTTCAATACAATAAAGAGCATCCGGGAGTATATGACAAGGAGACAATTTCAACTGATCTATAGCAGTAGCATATAAAAAAGGTTTAAATGTAGAGCCAATTTGCCGCCTTCCTTGTTTAACTTGATCATACTGAAAATGTTTAAAATCAAATCCTCCAACCCAAGCTTTAACATGTCCTGTTTGAGGCTCCATAGACATTAACGATGACCTCAAAAAGTATTTATAATATCTTATTGAATCTACAGGTTTCATAATAGTGTCAATTTCTCCTTTCCATGAAAAAACCTTCATTGGTGTTTCCACTTGGAAAGACTCCCAAATTTCATCATCACTATTTCCGCTTAATCTCATCTTTCTCCATCTCTCAGACCTCATTGCAGATAATTTAATTAAAGTATCAACCTGGCCTTCTCTTAAATCCCGAAAAGGAGGAGTCGGATTTAATGAATCAGGCTCTTTATTCTGAGCAAAGAACTCGGACTGTAAATTTTTCATATGGTCATCCATAGACTGTTCTGCAATCTCCTGCAGCCTAGAATCAATGGTAGTGTAAACCCTTAAACCATCTCTGTATAAATTATATTTAGATCCATCCTCCTTTGTATTGTCTCTTAGCCATTTATTCATAAAGTCTTGTAGATATGCTCTAAAATAAGTTGCTAAACCTTCACGATGAGACTCAGGAGAATAGTCTATATTTAATGGCAATTGAGTTAATGAGTCTAATTGCTTTTTTGAAATCATCTCATTTCTAAACATTTGTTGAAAAACAACATTTCTTCTCTCTAAAACTAGTTCAGGTCTCCTACGGGGGTTATACAATGAGGAATTCTTAAGCATCCCAACCAACATTGCGGCATCTTCTATAAGGAGACTGTCTGGAGTTTTATTTAAATAGATTTTAGATGCTGACCTAACACCATCAGCATTATTTCCAAAATCATATATATTAAGATACATTGCTATAATCTCATTCTTAGTATACCTTTTTTCAATTTGTAGAGCTAAAACCCATTCTTTTGCCTTTTGTAATACTGCTTGTATAAAATTTCTAGACCGAACACCAACAAACAACTGCCTTGCAAGTTGTTGTGAGATTGTACTTGCTCCTCCTCTTCTATTTAAAAAAACAATTGCTCTAATTGTAGACCTAACATCTATACCTGGATGAGAATAGAATCTCTCATCTTCAGTTGCAATAAGAGCATTCACTAAATTTGATGGAAGCTCTTTATAGGTAATAGGGGTTCTATTATCATTAAAATAATATTTCCCTAGAATCTCACCATCTGATGAAATAATTTGAGTTGCAAGATTAGTATTTGGATTTTCCAGCTGTTCAAACTCAGGCATTTCTCCAAAATAACCATTTCCAGTCAAAATAAATAAAGAGAAAAATGAAGCTATTCCCAAAATTAATAGTGTCCAGTAAAGTCTTATTAATCTTCTATTTCTCATTCTTCTTAATGTTGATTAAATTTAATATGACTAGCTCTTCCTTTCTTAAAAATTTTGTTACTATTCTGTTTCCCTTTTCTCAGAGCCTTCTGCTCTTCATAAGAAAGCTGAATTGTTTTTTTACAGTCCTCAGAACAACAGGCATTCATTTTTCCTTGACATTTTTTACATTGTATAAACAACAAATGGCAAGCTGCATTTGCACAATTAACATGTGTATCTGCAGGAGTTCCACATTGGTGACAACTAGAAACAACCTCTGCAGATATTCTTTCACTTTTCCTCTCATCAAATACAAAGTTTTTTCCTAAAAAATTATTTTCCAATTTACTTTTTTTAACCTGTCTAGTATATTCAATAATCCCTCCTTCAAGCTGAAATACATTGTCCACTCCCTTATGCTTCAAATACGCACTTGCTTTTTCACATCTTATTCCTCCAGTGCAATACATGAGATAATTCTTGTCTTTACCATTTTTTTCTAATTGCTCATCAATAACTTCAAGAGACTCACGAAACGTGTCAACATCAGGCTTAATAGCACCTTTAAAAAATCCTATCTCACTTTCATAATGATTTCTCATATCAATACATACTGTATTATTATCCTGTAGCATCTGATTAAATTGTTTGGCATTTAAATGATCCCCAATTTTTGTAACATCAAACGACTTATCATTTAGACCATCTGCCACAATTTTTTCTCTAACCTTAATTGTAAGCTTTAAAAAAGATTTACTGTATTGTTCAACAGCGACATTTAATCTTATGTCATTAAGCGGAAGTATCTTTTTAAGAGACTCTGTAAATTCGTTATAATTCTCATTTGGGACAGATAGTTGGGCATTTATGCCTTCATTCGCAACATATATCCTGCCAAGGATGTCTAGCTTAGACCAAATAATAAATAGGTAATCTCTAAAAAGACTTGGATTCCCAAGTTTAAAATACTTATAAAAAGAAAGCGTTATTCTTTGTTGAGAATTTTCATCAATTATTCTGGCGCGTTCTTCAGCACTATGTTTATTGTACAGTTGCATGCTATACTAATATAGAATGCAAAATTACAACTTTTTAATGACCTGAACCTTTTTCAGTCACTCAAACCCTCTTGTTTAGAGCCAATTAACAATAATTCTGTTTGCCTGCCTTTAATATATCTGAAACCATCTTCGCCAAAAAAGCCAGGGACCTCGAGCATTATTCTAATATCTTTTTTCCATTCTGGTAAATATACAGTTGTGTTTAACTCAATAGCATATGCAGTATTGTATTGAAGCGGATAGTCTCCCGTTAGCGGAACACCTCCTTGCGAATCCCACATTCCAAGTGTTGTTCCAGCTGAATGTCCGTATGTTCCTAAAGGATGAGTATAAATTGATGGTCTCAAACCTTCTGTCTTTCCTTCTTCTAATGATTTTTTTAATATCTCATTTCCTGTAACTCCAAACACAAAATTATTGGTAAAAATATCTTGTACCCTATTGCCTTCTTTAAGAGCATTAACTAAAAAATCTGGTGCACTTGTTTCCCCTGGCTTTAGAACATATCCCAACTCTTGTGTATCTGTATTCAATGTCAAGTATGAAATTCCAAAATCACAATGAACTAAATCTCCAGGTTGAATTATATCAAATTTTGAAAGGCCGTCAAATGCGTAAAGGTCACTATTATCTTGTCTCTGAACATCTACACTTGGGTGAAACCATGTGTCAAGACCTAACTCTAAAACTTTTTCTCTCATCCACCATACAACATCATCTGTTGTAGTAATTCCTGGAGTAATTACTTGTGTCGAAAATGCCTCTCTAATTATTGCACTGCTTATCTCTACTAATTGAGAATAAACTGTCATCTCTAATTCTGTTCTAGTTTCAATCCAAGCTATTGCAAGGTCCTCAGCTGACACGACCTTTTTTTTATATTTTGATGGCAGTACATTATAAAGTTGATCATAGTGATATTTGCTCAAACCATCTGCTAGAGACTCATAACTTGATGTATTAATTCCAATTTTTTCTGGATTTTTACCAACAATATAATCTTTAAGTGCTTCCCATTGATTAGGCTGTTCTTCTTTATTCCATATCGAAGGAATATTCTCTCCAAAGGCATATCTGGCTATTGCCACTGAGCTAAATTCTTTAGTTTTTGCATCTAAAGAGAAAACAACAATAGTTGTTCTCCTTGCATTTAGCCATGTAGGAGGGAGCATAGTTTTAATAATTGGATCTTCATTATATTCTCTAGCAATTAATACCCACATATCAATACCTGTTTTCTCCATCAGTTTAGGGAGCAGGTTATTGAACCTGTCTTTTTGAAGCTTGTTTATAAACTCCGCTCTTTCCTTAAGTGGCAATATATGTTGACAGTACATATTTGTTGAAAATAGAATCGAAGTAATTATTAATATCTTTCTCATAGTTTCATAAAATATAAATATAAAAAATATTACTTTAGTGATAAATGGATGAATATGGCAGAAAAAGATTCAAAACTAAAAGCACTTCAGTTAACCTTAGATAAATTAGACAAGACCTATGGGAAAGGTTCTGTAATGAAACTAGGGGACCAAACCGTAGAGAAAGTTGATGCTATCCCTTCCGGTTCAATAGGACTAAACATCGCAATGGGTGTAGGGGGTTATCCGAAAGGAAGAGTCGTTGAAATATATGGCCCTGAGTCTTCAGGAAAAACTACACTATCGTTACATGCTATCGCTGAGTGTCAAAAAAATGGAGGTATTGCGGCATTTATTGATGCTGAACATGCTTTTGACCGCTTTTATGCTGAAAAACTAGGTGTTGACTTAGCTGAACTTGTCATTTCACAACCAGATAATGGAGAACAGGCTCTAGAAATTGCAGATAATTTAATTCGATCAGGAGCAGTTGATGCTTTAGTAATTGATTCTGTTGCAGCATTAACTCCAAAAAGTGAAATTGAAGGGGAAATGGGAGATTCTAAAATGGGACTTCATGCAAGATTAATGTCTCAGGCAATGAGAAAGCTAACTGCATCAATAAGCAAAACAAAATGTACAGTTTTTTTCTTGAATCAATTAAGAGAAAAAATAGGAGTTATGTTTGGTAATCCTGAAACTACAACAGGAGGAAATGCATTAAAATTTTATGCATCTGTTAGACTAGACATTAGAAGGTCAACACAAATAAAAGATTCAGAAGGTGCAGTATTAGGGAATAAAACAAGAGTCAAGGTTGTAAAAAATAAAGTAGCACCTCCTTTTAAAACAGCTGAATTTGATATAATGTATGGTGAAGGAATCTCTAAAACAGGAGAAATTTTAGACCTTGGCGTAGAGCATGAGATTATTGAAAAAAGTGGATCATGGTTTAGCTACGGAGGCACTAAACTTGGGCAGGGAAGGGATTCTGTTAAGGTTCTTTTAAAAGATAATCCTGAACTAATGGAGGAATTGGAGGGGAAAATATTTCAGATTATAAACGATAATAAATAAATTATTTATTTTTTAACTCCCTATATTTATTAGCTGCTTTCAAAGGGACTCCTTGAGGATCAGCAAGCAATTCATCTCTCATAATTTTTCGTGTTTCATCTATTAACCCAGGAATATCCTCTTCGGTTAAACCATTTACTTCAATTCTATCCAAAACTTTTGCCCTTAACTTGCCTGGATGGCCAAAAATTGGATACCAAGGAAATTTTAATTTGCAATCAAACAGAACAATAGGAATAATAGGAAGGTTGTTTTCAATTGCAATTTTAAAAGCGCCATGTTTAAAGTCTGCTAATACTTCTGTTTCATCAAGATAATTTGTTTCAGGAAAAATACATATGTTATATCCTTCATTAAGCAGCTTGTTTGCTCTACCATAAACACCATATCTACTTTGTGAATTAGATCTATCTACCATTATAGCAGCTCTTTTGTATATGTATCCAAAAATTGGAATACTATAAAGCTCTTTTTTCCCTACAAATGTAAATGGCGTTTTATTTAATATAAACATCAGAAAAACATCCATATAGCTGGCATGATTTGCAATTAATAAGCAATTAGTCTCTGTTTTCAGTTTATGTGTATTCTCAAATGAAAGATAGAAACCGCTCCCATGTAGAATAATTCTTGACCAAATATTTCTCGCAATCCAAAATAATTTTGAATAGCCTCTGGGCAACATAAGTATTATAGCTAATACAGGGAAATAAAGTATTGTTTGAACAGCAGCTATAGTATAGAACCAAGCCCACCATATTTTAATTATTAATCTATGCGAGAATCTTAGCATTGTTAAACCTTAAAAATAAACTCAAAGGTAAGAGGTATTTTGATTCAAGATGAAAAAAAAATATCTTTGTTTATATAATTGTCATTTTATGGCTAAAATTCTCACTGGAGTTCAATCAACAGGAACACCTCATTTAGGAAATTTGCTTGGAGCAATACTTCCCTCAATTGAAATGGCAAATAAGTCGAGTGAAGAGTCATATTTTTTTATTGCCAACCTTCATGCACTAACACAAATTAAAGATCCTGAAATTTTACAAAACAACACATTTTCTACTGCAGCTGCATGGCTCTCTTTTGGTTTAGATACAAATAAAGCATGTTTTTTCAAACAAAGTGATGTTTCTGAAGTAACAGAATTGGCTTGGCTTTTAAGTTGTTTTTTCCCATATCAAAGATTGACATTAGCACACTCCTTTAAAGATAAGTCAGATAATCTAAAGGATATCAATGCAGGTTTATTTTCATACCCAATGCTTATGGCAGCAGATATTTTACTCTATGATGCTAACATTGTTCCTGTTGGTAAAGACCAATTGCAGCATCTTGAGATTACTAGAAATGTGGCTTCTAGGTTTAATAACATAATGGGAAACACATTAGTAATTCCCGAACCTAAATTACAAGAAGAGTCAAAATATGTTATTGGTACAGATGGGGAAAAAATGAGTAAATCTAAAGGAAATACAATTGATGTTTTTCTCCCAGATGAAGAGTTAAGAAAGCAGATTATGAGAATTAAAACGCAAAGCCTTTCAGTTGAAGATAAAAAGGATCCAAAAGAATGTAATGTATATAAAATTTATTCTTTAATTGCTCCTCCAAAGAAAAAAGAAGCCCTACATAAAAGATATGTGTCAGGTGGTTTAGGATATGGGGAAGCAAAGGAAATTCTGTTTGATGAAATTTTACAAAAATTCCAAAAGGAACGCGATTTATATAACTCATACCATGCTAATAAGGATAAAGTAGAAGCTGTTTTAAAAGAGGGTGCTAAAAAAGCAAGAAAACAAGCACAAATTGTTCTTAAAAGAGTTAGAAGTAAGGTTGGATTTTAATTGTTTTTTTTTAAATTTGATTAATGTCTATCTCCAAGCATATAATCGAACTTTTATATAATCACAGTTGTGTTATTGTCCCAGGGTTTGGTGCTTTTTTAACAAAATCTATAGCTGCTTCACAAAGTAACGATGTCTTTTCTCCTAGAAAAAAATTGGTAACATTTAATGGAATGCTAAAAGAAAATGATGGGCTACTTGCAAACGAGATTAGCGCAACTGAAAATATTTCTTATAATGCTGCTTTAAAGAAAATTAAAAAGGATGTTAAAACTCTACTATCCTCTTTAAATACTAGTGAAGTTGAAATAGAAAGTATTGGTCTATTTAAATTAAATGCTGAAAAGAAGATTCAATTTCAACCAAATCTAGATGTAAATTTTGACTCTAAATCATTTGGACTGGAAAGTTTTACAAGAGCTCCTAGAAATATTTCAAGCCCTGAAGAAAAGATTAAAACATTAAGCATACCAGATTATGCAATAAGATATGCCGCAATACTAATATTGCTGATTGGGATAAGTTCAATTAGTTACATTTCATTCGATGAATTTAGATATGAACAAAAGGTTGAATCATTAGCTAATGCTCAAAAAAAGATTTTAGAAAATGTTCAAACTGCAACATTTGATCTAGGAGAATATGCTAAAATTAATATCCCTATTAAGAAAAACATAATACCTCCTAAGCCCAATTCGATATATTATAGTGTTATAGCTGGATCTTTTCGATCAATGGACAATGCCAATAAAAAATTAAAATCACTAATTAACCTAGGATATCAAGCTTCCTTTACTTCAGTTAATCCTAAAGGCCTCCATCGAGTTGCTTATGCTAGACTTCAAAACAGAAATCAAGCTCTTAAATTAATAGCCAGGATAAAGAAAGAAAAGGGTAATGATGCTTGGTTGTTAATCGAACAATAATTCTAAAATTTACTTAACCAGTTTTGCGGATTCTCTGGTTTTAGCTCATTAAATATATTAAACTTTAATACCGCTTTTCCTGATTTATTATTCGTAAATATTATTCCTATTTCTTCTCCAGTCTTAATTTTATCCCCTTTCTTAACAAATACCTGTGACAGGTTTTGATAGTTAGAAATATACTTTCCGTGTCTTATTAATATTCCTGGATTTCCTCCTTTGAAACCATAAACAGACAAAACTTGTCCGTCAAAGATAGATCTTACTAATGAATTAGGTGATGTCGCAATCATAATCCCTGTGCTATTTATTGTTGTTGTTCGAACAACTGGATGAGGCTGAGTTCCAAACTTTCTTGTAATAACTCCCTCTTTCAATGGCCAAGGTAATTGACCTCTATTAGATAAAAAGTTTGAAGAAATAATTCTACCTTCTGGCGTAAGGGCAAAATTATTAACACTTGAATCATTATTATTGGATTCTGAGATAGCCAATCTAATTAATTTTTGAATTTCATTATCTATAAGTTTTGATTCTTTCTCCTTTCTTCTTATTTCAGCTAAATAGCTTTTATTGGTTTTTTCTAGATTGGTAAATAATCTATTTTTCATTTGTTTTTCATCTTCAAGTTCCCTTTTAACTTTATTGTTTTCATCTATAATAATTTGTCTTTGTTCTCTATTCTTTTTTAAAGTATCAATCAGAGATGAAATATTTTCTTGAGTAAGGATTATTTTGTTTGCTTGTTCTTTTCTATAAGCTGTGTATTGTTTAAAATATTGAAATCTTGAAAAAGCTTGATTAAAATCTCTTGAAGCAAACAAGAACATTAACTTTATTTTAGAAGATCTTTTCTTATAAGAATTGGAAACAATGGAGGCATATTCATCTTTTAGTTTTTTTAGATCAATTTGTAAATCATAAATCCTGTTATTTTTGTTTTTAATCTGATTTGATAAGTTTTGTGATTGTTGATTGTTAATCTCTATCAATTTATTTCTTACAGAAATTTTTAACTCTACATCCTCAATGTTGTCTAGAAGCGTTTTTGTCTTTTTTTTATTTTCAGAAACAAGTACATTGATTTTCTTAATTTCTTTTTGTATAGATAATTTCTGTGCTTCTAATTTCTTTTGTTGCTCATCATAATCCTGTGAAAAGCTATAGTTAACAATAAGCATAAAGGCAAATAATAAAATTCTATTGCAATAGTTCATTTATATTAATTTTTCTATATCCTTCAGGTACTTTAATTGGAAAAGTTAAGTTGTCTGGAAAATCTATTTGACTATACTCAATTGTTATTTTTGTTATTTGCCCATTTTGAATTATTGACATAAAAACATCGGTAGGAAAATTTTTGTCGTTAACTGACGTAAAATTATCATATTCAACAGTCAGCAAAGTATTAATTGAACTAAAATATATACGCTGTTCTTCAAGAACAAAATTCTTAGGACTAAAAAATAGTATAGGCTGGATATTTTGCAAATTGTTTGAAGGAGTGAGTACATACTGTAGCGGATTTTTAATGCTTTTCCATTTTCTGTTATCTATATCTACGACCGGGTTTCCAAATAAAATATTTTGAAGTAATTCTATAGAAACCGAAGGCAGTATTCCTTGATTATTATATTTTAAAGATGTATCAATATATGTTCCCTGAAACTGTTCATAAAAAATAAGCTGATCTTTTGTTATTAATGCTTTAGCTATCGGGACAATCATTGAAGCGCTAATCCATAATGCCTCATTTTTTGCTACACGTAAGTTTAAATTAATGCTTTGAATTGTTTTGCCATTATCAAACTTTACTTTTGCTCTGTTTCTTAAATTTTTAAATTTATTTTCAGATTTTCTTATTTCTTTTACAACACTTTTTAAATCAAGACTTAAATCTACAGTATTATTAGAATTTGTCTTATTAACAGAGCACGCTGATAAGACCGTAAAAAAAACAATTATCCCTGTATGTAATATCTTATTCATCCATCTAGTGCTATTTTTCCAAAAATACAAAAAAGTGAAGGATGAGAAGTGAAAAACTGATCTATGAATTTAAAGCCTCTGCGCCTCCAACAATCTCTAATATTTCATTAGTAATAGCAGTCTGCCTTGCTTTATTATATGTTAGCTTTAATTGATCTCTCAACTCTGACGCATTGTCTGTTGCTTTATGCATAGCTGTCATTCTTGCACCGTGTTCACCCGCAATAGAATCGGAAATTGCTTTAAAAAGCTGCACAATTAGCGCCTTTGGTATTAACTCGTTTAAAATCTCTGATTGTGATGGCTCAAAAATATAATCTCCTGTAGGCTTGGCTGTTGATTCTTCTTTATTCTCTTCAATTGGAAGATATGGTTCAACCGTTAAGATTTGGGTTCCTGCATTTTTAGAGTGATTATAAACCAGTGTAATCTCATCATAACTTTCATCAGAAAATTTTTCCATCAATAACTCTGCAATTGTCTTAACATTTTCATATGAGAATTCGTCATAAACTGAGTTAAATGAATCAATTACATTATTTTTTTTTGATAGAATGTCTGCTCCTTTTTTACCTATACAAACAATTTCTACTTTTTTAGATGAGTATTTTGTTTCTATAAATTTTAATACTTTCTTAATTACATTTGAGTTAAATCCTCCACAAAGTCCTTTATTAGATGTAATAGCAACAATTAGGGCCTTGTTAATTTCTCTTTTTATGAAAAAAGGACTCTCTAGCGACTCTCCCGAAGTAGAAATATTTTGTATTAATCCAGATAATTTATTTGAATAAGGCAAGGTTGCTGAAATTGAGTCTTGAGCTTTTTTAAGTTTTGCAGCAGAAACCATTTTCATTGCATTAGTTATCTGCATCGTAGAAGATACAGAGCTAATCCTATTTCTTATTTCTTTTAACCCTGACATTTAAAATGTTTTTGCAATTTTTTCTGAAACAGTTTTTATTTTATCCATTTCTTTATCAGAGATTTTACCCGATTTTAATTCCGTTAGCAGTTTCTTGTGGTTTTTTCTTAGTTCCTGTAAAAAACTTTCTTCAAAAGCCTTTATCTTATCAACAGGGACATCTTTAAGTAAATTTTGAGATCCAGCATAAATAATTGCAATTTGATCTTCTACTTGGAAAGGATCATTTTGATTTTGTTTAAGAATCTCAACATTTCTTCTTCCCTTCTCAATAACATTTAATGTTGCCGCGTCAAGATCCGATCCAAACTTAGAGAATGCTTCAAGCTCTCTATATTGTGCTTGATCTAGCTTTAATGTTCCAGCAACTTTCTTCATTGATTTAATTTGTGCTGACCCTCCAACTCTTGAAACAGAAATTCCAACATTAATTGCTGGTCTAACCCCGGAATTAAATAAGTCAGATTCTAAGAAAATTTGACCATCGGTTATAGAAATAACATTTGTTGGAATATAAGCTGAAACATCTCCAGCTTGAGTTTCTA